>JBAZPY010000138.1:0-5015 GCA_041645515.1 Agrococcus sp. | reverse complement strand
CGAAGCGGGCCCGCCGATCAACCGGACGCTCGTCGACAAGGGCGTGCTCCCTGGCCTGCTGACGGGTGCGCAGATCGCGCTGCCGCCGCTCGCCGACGTCGAGATGGTGGACGCGCGAGCGGTGAGCCTCGACGCATCTGGCCGGACCGTCGTCCTCGACGACGGCCGAGCGCTCCACGCCGACGCGATCGTGCTCGCGTGCGGCAGCGCGCCTCGCGCGCTCGACGAGCGCATCCACGTCGATGAGGACGTGCACCAGCACGTGCTGCACGGCGCCGAGGACGCCGAGCGGCTCCGCCGGGCGGTCCCCGAGCCCGTCGGTGCCAGCGTCGTCGTCCTCGGCGCAGGCTTCATCGGTGCGGAGGTCGCCAGCCACTACGCCGGCGCCGGTGCCCGCGTGACGCTGATCGGGCGCTCGGCGCTCCCGCTGCGCGCCGCAGTGGGGGAGGGCATCGCCGCACGGCTCGCCGCCCTCCACGGGGAGCGTGTCGACGCGCGGCTCGGGGCCGGCGTCGTGGCCGTGCGAGCGGCCGGGCCCGACCGTCCGCATCCGGTCGTCGTCGAGCTCCAGGGCGGCCCTGCGATCCCGGCTGACGTCCTCGTGGTCGCGGTCGGCTACCGTGCGGGCACCGCATGGGCGGGCTTCGACGGCGCGGTGCCGGTCGACGATCGCTTCCGCGTCGAGGGGCTGCCGGGGCTCTATGCGGCGGGCAGCGCATCGGCGCCGCAGCTGCAGCACGGCCGCGTCCGGGTGGACCATTGGGATGCCGCGGCCGCCCAGGGCGCCCACGCCGCGAAGGTCCTGCTCCACGACCTCGGTCTGGGCGACGACCCTGGCTCGTGGAAGGCCACGACGGGGTTCACCCTCATGGTCCACGGCGCGGTAGTCTCGGCGCGCGGCGTGCGGCTCACCGACGCGAGCGAGTCGAGCGCCGAGCTGGACGGCGGAGGCCTGCTCACGGACTTCTCGAGCGCCGACGGCTCCCTCACCGGCGTGGCAGGCTGGAACGCGGGTCCCGCCCTGATGCGGGCGGCCGCCCGCCTCTGAGGACGCTCAGCCCAGCGTCGCTGCCGTGCACGACGCGCTCGGATCAGAGGTGGCTTCCGCTCTCGTGCGCGGCACCGACGGATGGCTGTGGAGGGCATGACCGAGTGCGGCTTCCGTCCGTACCATGGCCGCGTGGCGCGGCGTTGGCAGGTCATCAGGGTGGAGCTCCTGAGCGGACGGGGCGACGACCTCGAGCAGCCGCCGGGGCGGATGTTCATCTGTCCGAGCGGCACGACCTTCGCCGCGCTCGGGCACGCCATCGATCTGGCGTTCGCGCGGTGGGACCTCAGTCACCTCTGCCAGTTCGAGCTCGCCGACGGCACGCTGGTCGTCGACGCCGAGTCGCAGCAGGACCTGCAGAGCTCCCCGTTCGGAGCCGTACGGCGCACCGTGCTGCTCTCGTCGCGCGTGAAGCAGCACGTCGCAGTCGGCGACCGCTTCGAGTACCTCTTCGACTTCGGCGACTCGTGGGTGCACGCCTGCGAGGTGACCGGGCTGGAAGACCCGGATGAGAAGCTGGGCATCGTGCCTGACGTGCCCTTGCCGTTCTGGGGCTGGGGCGACATGCCCGACCAGTACGGCCGCCGGTGGGAGGTCGACGACGGCGAGAGTGAACCCCCAGTGCGCGGCGCGGCGGTCGACGGAGCCCCGCCGCCAGCCCCGCTCGTCGACCTCCGCGCATGGCGCGCGGCGGTGCGTGCGGACTCCGCCGACGGAGCGCTCGCGGCCCTCAGCGGCGCCGATCCCGACCTCGCGCTGCAGCAGATCGGCACCGGCCTGCTCAGGCTCGCGAGGTCGTCTAGCGCGGCCGAGCCGCTCGCGCCGACGATCGTGTCGGTGCTGCGGCGGCTGCAGATGCGCGATTGGGAGGGGGACGACCTGCTTGCCGCGGATCTGCTCGCGACTGTCCGCGGCGAGGAGCTGCCCGGCATCGTGCTCGCGGTCGACCTCGAGGACGTCGCAGATACCGCCGGTCATCACTACGAGGGGTGGTCGGGCGGCTATCTCAACAAGCGCACGGGCGAGACCGTGATCGCGTGGCTCGCCGACGCCGACGAAGCCGACGTCGACGAGCCCATCGACGTCGAATCCGACGACTGGGTGTACCTGCAGATGGAGGGGACCCGATGGGACGACATGGCCGACTTCGCCGAGCGGATGTCCGAGGGCGACGCCCGTCGCGACCTCCAGCGAGCGCTCGAAGGCAAGGGCGCCTTCTCCAGGTTCCGGCGTGCCGTCGACGAGGCCGACCTCGGCGACGTGTGGCACGCGATGGATGTCGACCGGGCGTTGGGCAGAGCGCGCGCGCTGCTGCGGGACAAGGGCATCTCGCCGGTCTGAGGGTGGCGCTGTCCGGGTGCCGCTGCCGGGCCGAGGGAACGGCCCGCGAATCGATAGGACGTGTGGCAGGTCGACCGAGCAGCCTTCTCGCGATTCGACGGCTCGGAGTGGCAGCCCGAACGCGAGCCCGTCGAACGGCCGTTGCTGTGTAACCTCGTGTGTGAGGTGATACACATGGCCACGAATCTCGCGATCGATCCCGAGCTGCTCGAGCATGCGCTGCAGCTGAGCGGTGAGCGGACCAAGAAGGCGACCGTCACGCTCGCACTCCGGGAGTTCATCGCGCGCCGTGAGCAGGCGAAGATCCTCGATCTGGTCGGCGCGCTCGAGTGGGACGACTCGTACGACTACAAGGCAGAGCGCTCGCGCGCATGAGCCTCCTGGTCGACACGAGCGTTTGGTCGCTCGCGTTGCGTCGTGATCGCCCGCAGAATCTCCCCGAGATCGACGAGCTCGTGCGCGCTCTCGGCGGAACGGACATCGTCGTCACGACCGGGTTGATCCTGCAGGAGCTGCTCCAGGGGATCGTCCCCGATCGCGCGCGTCGGCAGGTCCTTGACCGCTTCGCGAGCGTGCCGCTCATCCAGCCGGACCGAGACGATCACGTCGCGGCGGCTGATCTGCGCAACACGTGCCGCAAGTCCGGCGTCCAGCTCGGCACGATCGACGCGCTCATCGCGCAGCTCGCGATTCGGCACGGTCATACGCTGCTGACCACCGATCGCGACTTCGAGCATGCGGCACCGCACGTCGGCATTCGCCTCTGGCGCCTCTGACCTCCGTCGGCAGCGGCTCGACCGCAGCCGTCACGGTTCGGCGTCAGCTATGGACGAAGATGCCGTTGAACTTGCTGCTCTGGGGCCCCACGTGCGTGATCTTCTCGATCGGCTGCGCCGATCGAGCCGATCGTCGTCCGCCTCAGCCGAGCGTTGCGCGCGCCCCCGCCATCAGCATCGTGAGGTCGGAGCCGGCCACGATGTAGCCGTATCCCTTCGCGCGCGCGTCGGCCACCGCCTCCGCCGAGCCGGCGAAGATGCCCATCGGCACGCCCGCCCGAGCGGCGGCCGCCTCGATCGCGGCCGTCGCCTCCCGCATCGGCGGCGACCACAGCTCGCCCGGCGTGCCGAGGTCGACCGAGAGGTCGACGGGTCCGATGAAGGCGACGTCGAGCGCAGCCATCGCCGCATCGATCCCGTCGGCGTAGTCGGCGGTCTCGAACTGCCCCACGGCGAGTGTCTCGCGGTTCGAGCGCTCGAAGTGCTGAGCGAGCGTCACGCCGACGCCGTACGACGCGGCGGGCTGGGCGAGCGACACGGAGCGCGACCCGAGCGGCGGGTACGAGACGAGCGTGCGGAGGCCCGTCGCAGCATCCCCCGAGCCGCGCGCCAGCTGGATGCCGGCGGCGCCCGCCTCGAGCAGCCGGTTGATCTCTCCCCGGTCGAGCGCCGGCACCCGCACGACGACGGGCAGGCCGCGGCCGACGCCGGCGCGCACGATGTCGGTCGCGTCGAGGAGCGACATCTGCGCGTGCTCGTAGTCGCACACGACGAAGTCGAACCCGGCGAGCGAGAGCAGGTCGACGACCTCGAACCGCGGGATCTTCAGGAAGGTGCCGACGACCGGTCCGGCGTCGAGCATCGAGCGCAGCGACGGCGCGGCGGCGGCAGCCATCACAGCCCCAGCAGGTTCGCAGGGTTGTCGTTCACGAGCTTGCGCACGTCGCCGGCCGGCAGTCCGGCGTCGAGCAGCCCGCGCACGAGGGCCGCGTAGGCCTCGACGGGGTAGGGGTTGTTCCTCTGGCCGAGGTCGGAGCCCAGCAGGGTGCTGTCGATGCCCGCGGCCTCGATGAAGCGCAGGAGCGTCGGGATGCCCCAGTCGGGCTGGTAGAACGACGACCGCTCGTCGTACTGGCAGATGGAGTGCTCGATGACGGCGCCCGCCTCCACCCAGCGGCGCGCCCGCTCGGGGTCGGCCTGGATGACGAAGTTCGGGTGGTTGACGAGGATGCGCTGCACACCCGCGGCGGCCGCGCGCGGCACGAGGATGTCGATCTGGTCGGGGTCGAGGTGGCCGCAGGACATGATCGCGTCGTGGGTCGCGATGACCTCGAGGATGTCGTCGACCTCGGGCTTGACGGCGCCGTCGGCGTCGAGGATGCCCAGCTCGGTCGTGTGCCGCAGCCCCAGGTTGTTGGTCGGGAACTTCAGGTTCTCGCCCTCCTCCTCGTGCACGCAGATGTGCGCGCGGGAGGAGATGGTCGGGAACCACACCATGCGGCCGCCCTGCGCGAGCGCGAGCTCCGCCGCGTAGGGGTTGAGCCCGCCGACGTAGTTGTTGAGGGCGACGCCGGAGAAGACCGGGATCGGCAGCCCGCCGAGCGCCTCGGAGGCCGCGCGGATGTCGGTGACCATCGAGTGGTGGTGGCTCTTCGTGAGGATCGCGCGGAATCCGGCCTCGTGCGCCTGCCAGGCGGCCTCGGCGATCGGCAGCCGGCGGGGGAAGGGCGAGGGGCTCGGGTGCACGTGCAGGTCGACGGCACCCTGCAGCAGCTCGGCGACCTCCGGGTCGTCGATCGCGATGGTCTGGTGGTCGGCGGGCTGCAGCATCGTCGCTGCTCCTTCTCTCT
>JBAZPY010000137.1:0-5075 GCA_041645515.1 Agrococcus sp. | reverse complement strand
AGGAAACTCCCGCTAGCGAGGACTCGCCCCGCCACCCGCTTCCCTCGCCATGGCGATCTCGTTGTCCACAGGCCGCGTTCCGTGTCAGTGGCCCGTGGGAGAGTGCCCGCATGTCGACGAGGACAGTGGCACCGAGGAAGACGCCGGTCGGGGTCGTGCCGGTGCCGCTGGACCCGGCCGTGCTCGAGGGGCCGCTGTGGCTGCGCGGCCCGCGACCCGGCGACACGGTCGTCGAGCCGACCGCCGGTGACGATGGCGAGGCCGTGGCGCGCGTCGAGGCCGTCGCGCCGGTCGAGATCGTGCGGGCGTCGGCGATGCGGGCGGTGGTGGGGATCGATGCGACGATCGCGTCGCTGCAGGCGATGCGCACCCACCTGCTCGCCGGGCTGGGCCGGCTGGCGATCGATGAGGCCGCCGAGGCGAGGCTCGACGCCGGCATCGCGATCCGCGACCTCGCTTGCGAGCTGGCGCTGCAGCAGCGCCGCAGCGACCGCACCGTCGAGGCCGAGGTGGGGCAGGCGATGGACACCGTCGAGCGCTGGCCCGCCACGCTGCGCGCCTGGGGCGACGCCGCGATCGGCCGCGGCCACCTGGCCGTGATCGCCGAGATCGGCGCCCCGCTCAAGTCGCCCGAGGCGCGGGCCGCGTTCGAGGCCGCGCTCCTCCCCCACGCGAAGGCGACGTCGCCGGGGCGGCTGCGGGCGATCGCCCGCAGGCAGCTGGAGGCGCTGCTCGAGCAGCCGCTCGCGGAGCGGCACCGCGCCGCCCGCGACGGGCGGGAGGTGACGGTCACCGACCTCGACGACGGCATGTCGATCCTGCGGCTCCTCATCCCCTCCGTCCTCGCTCACGGGATCTTCGACCGCTCCACCCAGATGGCGCGCGCCGCCGGCCCCGACGACCCGCGCACCATGGACCAGCGGCGCGCCGACGCGCTCTGCGACCTCGCCCTCACCGGCGAGCCCACCGACACGGCGCTGCGCGGCATCACCGCCCAGGTCAGCATCGTCATCCCCGCCACCGTGCTGCTCGGCGAAGACAGCGGCCCGGGCAGCACCGGCGGCGAGCCCGCGCGGCTGCGGACCGGCCAGCTCGTCGACCCCGCCACCGCCCGCTTCCTCGCCGGCGCCGCGAAGCTGTGGACCCGGGTGTTCACCGACCCGGTCAAGGGGCACGTGATCGCCGTCGACGGGTACCGGGTGCCGCGGAAGCTGCGGCGGATCCTGCGCGAGCGGGACCAGCGCTGCCGGTGGCCGGGCTGCGGCGCGAAGGCCGAGCACGCCGACATCGACCACACCATTCCGTGGGCCGACGGCGGCACCACCACCATCGGGAACCTCGCCCACCTCTGCCGCCGACATCACATGCTCAAGGGCGCCATCCTGGCCCACGGCAGGCACTGGAGCGTCCGGCAGCTCGGGCACGGGGTGCTCGAATGGACCTCACCCGACGGGCGGGCCTACGTCGACGAACCCGACCCCGTCGGGCCACGGTTCACCGGCACCGACGAGCTCTGGGGCGCGACCGTCGGCCCGTCACCCGAACTGCCCTTCTGAGCCTGGCCTCGATGCGCGCGCCGCTTCGCGGCGTGCTACTCGACCAGCGGGAGGGACGGCGCAGCCGGTCCGACGATGATGCGCAGGTCGCCGCTGCACTCCCGGAAGACGTCGGCCGGCTCGATCGAGTCGCCGCGCATCGCGAGCTCTCCCCAGCGCTGCCACGCGGTGCGCCAGGTGACGACCGCGATCTCCGCGACCAGGCGGATGCGACCGCTCGGCCACTCGGGCAGTCGGGCGGCCAGGCGGTCATGGAGCGCCTCGACGAGCAGCAGCTCCTGCCCGGCGGCGACCGCCTGCAACGCCGGCTCTGCAGCGAGCAGCCCGGTGATGCGGCGGTGCTCCTCGAGCCGGCCGGCGCGCTCCTCCTCCATCGCCGCGATGGCCATCCGCTCGACCGCCCGCAGCACATCGCCCGGCCCGTCCGCGTCGATCTCCAGCCGCTCGAAGGCCCGCAGCAGGCGGCGCTGCCCCGGCAGCGCTGCCTGCTCCTTGCTCGCGAAGTAGCGGAAGAAGGTGCGGTGCGAGATGCCCGCGCGATCGGCGATCTGCTGCACCGTCGTCGCCTGCAGGCCCTGCTCCTCGAACAGTGCGAGGGCTGCTTCGTGGATCTCGAGCTGCGTGTCGAGCCGCCGCCGTTCGCGCAGGCTCGGGTGCACCTGGTCGTCCATGTGCCCATGTTCGCACAGCAGAGCCGTCATCGTGACAACTTACGCCGAAGTGGCACAGTATGTCATGATCGACCGTTCCCCTAGAGCGAGAGAGATCACCGATGACGAATCCCCACCCCACCATCGACGAGCTGGGCGTCGACCGCCTCGACGGCAACGCGATCACCGGCGACCCGGAGCGGGTGGCGCCCCGCCGCGTCGGGCTGACCATCGGCATCCTCGTGATCTCCGCCTTCATGATGATCCTGAACGAGACGGTGCTGAGCGTCGCGCTGCCGCCGATCATGGCCGACTTCGGCATCACGGCCGAGCAGGGTCAGTGGTTCACGACCGGCTTCCTGCTGACGATGGCCGTCGTCATCCCCACGACCGGCTTCCTGATCCAGCGCTTCACGACCCGCGCCCTGTTCGGCGCCGCGCTCGTGCTCTTCGCGCTCGGCTCGCTGCTGGCCGCGCTCGCGCCCGGCGTCGAGCTGCTGCTGCTCGGCCGCATCGTGCAGGCCGGCGGCACCGCGGTGATCCTGCCGCTGCTCATGACCACGACGCTGACGTCGGTGCCGCCGCAGCGCCGCGGCACCATGCTCGGCCTCACCTCGGTCGTGATCTCGGTGGCACCCGCGATCGGCCCGACGGTCTCGGGGATCGTCGTCGACTCCTGGAGCTGGCACAGCCTGTTCTGGATGATGGGCGCAGCCGCCGTCGTCGCGCTCGTCGTCGGGCTCGCCGCGATCCGCACGAGCAGCGAGACCCGCGAGGTGCCGCTCGACCTGCTGTCGGTGCTGCTGTCGCTCGTCGCGTTCGGCGGCATCGTCTACGGCCTCGCGACCGCGGGGACCACGCTGCGCGGCGACTCGAGCGGCATCGTCGCCCTCGGCATCGGCCTCGTCGCGCTCGTCGCGTTCGCGACGCGGCAGGTGCGCCTGCAGCGCCGGAACGACGGCGCGCTGCTCGACCTGCGCCCCTTCCGGGTGCGCGACTTCTCGGTCTCGGTCGTCGTCGTGATGATGGCGATGGCGACGATGCTCGGCACCGTCATCGTGCTGCCCATCCACCTGCAGACCGCGATGGGCCTGAGCGTGCTGACCACCGGCCTCGTCATGCTCCCCGGCGGGCTCGTGCAGGGCATCCTCTCCCCGTTCGTCGGCCGCATCAGCGACAAGGTGGGACCGCGCCAGCTCGTCATCCCCGGCGCGGTGCTGCTCGCGGCCGGCCAGTGGTGGTCGAGCACCATCACGGCGACGACCGACCTCGCCGTCGTCATCGCGATGAACGTCGTCTTCTGCGCCGGCATGGCGCTCATCATGACGCCGCTCATGTCCGCGGCGCTCGGTGGCCTCGAGCCGCGCCTCTACGGCCACGGGAGCGCGATCATGAACACGCTCCAGCAGCTCGCCGGCGCCGCGGGCACCGCCGTGCTCGTCGCCGCGATGGGCATCGGCGTCGCGGCTGCCGCCTCGAGCGGTCTCGCCCCCGCCGACGCGCAGTCGAGCGGCACGCAGCTCGCGTTCACCGTCGGCGGTGTGCTCGGGATCGTCGCGATCATCGCCGCGCCCTTCGTGCGGGGCGCGAAGCGCGCGGCGGTCGCCGCGGACTGACGCCTACCTGGCGATGTCGTCGATCCAGGTGACGGAGGCCCCGTGCGGGTCGGTGATCGCGACCGGCTCGGCGTCGCGGCGGAGCACGAAGTCGCCGGGCTCCGCCCACGGCGCGGGCGGTCCGATCTCGAGGGTCGACCCCTCGTTCGCGACCCACGTCACCGGCAGCCCGCCCATGAGGTCGGCGAAGCTGGCCCGCTCGTAGGCGGGCACGTAGGCGAGCACCGCCGAGTGCCACACGACCACCGTCAGCGCGTGCGCGGCGGCCTCCTCGACGAGCGCTCGCGTCTCGGTGGTGAGGTCGCCGCGCCGCACGTGCGGGTGCTCGCGCCGCGCGATCGCGATCGCGGTGCGCAGTCGGTCGACGCGGGCGCCGTCGACGCCGCCGGTCGCATCCGGCCAGACGAGCGCCTCGAGCCACGCCTTGGTGTCGGCGTCGGCGGGGTCGAGCGGGTTGAGGTCGATGCCACCGCGCCAGGCGATCGACGGCGGCCGCTCCGGCAGCGGCGTCGACGGGGAGGCCTGCGTCTCGAGCAGCGGCAGCGACGGGTCGCCGACGTACTTCCCGGGCCCGAAGCGGTAGCGCCAGCGGTCGGGGAAGAGGCACAGGCCCGCCGACGCGCCGACCTCCACGAGGGCGATCGGTCCGGTCAGGTGCGCGATCGCGGGCAGCATCGTCGCCATCCGTCGCGCCTCGTTCGTCTGCGTCATGCGGGCGCGCATCGTCGAGCGGATGCGGTCCCAGGCCCCCACGATCATGTCGCGCACCTCGCCCCACGGCGCGATGGGGACCCCCTCGAAGCGCGCCGCGGCGAACAGCAGGTTCGGCTGCCGCTTGGCCGGCTCGAGCTCGGCGAGCGCGGCGCACAGCACCGGGTCGGCGGCGACGCCGCGCGCCCACTCGGCATAGCGGGGCGAGCGCCCGTCCGCCTCGACGACCGCCCAGCGCTCGTACGACCGGGCGACGGCCTTGTCCTCCGTCACATCCTGCACTCGACCACCATCCCACTCGGAGGGCGCGACGCGCACCGCAGCGGTCAGTGCTGAGGCGAGAGCTGCCGCAGCGGGCACGCGGTCGGCCCCTCGAGCCTGGAGCCGTCAGGGGCGAAGCGCGAGCCGTGGGCGCTGCAGTCCCAGCTGCGCTCCTGCGCGTTCCAGCGCACGCGGGCGCCCACGTGCGGGCAGACGGCCGACACCTCGCGCGTCTCGCCGTCCACCGTGGAGACCGCCACGAGTCGCGCGCCGCGCCGGCC
>JBAZPY010000136.1:0-5096 GCA_041645515.1 Agrococcus sp. | reverse complement strand
GGTCGCCTGCTGCCCGAAGCGGCGCTTGAGCGCCTCGAGGTCCTTGTCGGCGCCGAGGCGGCGGCCGCGGGCGTCCTCGACCGCGAAGGTGGGCTTGAGGTGGTCGGGGATGCGGTGCCAGTCGACGTCGGTCGCCGCCGCCTGCACGTAGGCGGTGCGGGAGATGCGCGCGGCGAGCACCTCGGCGATCGACGCCGGCCGGTCGCTGCCCTTGCCGGCCGCGGGAGGCTCGGCAGGCAGCTCGGCGAGCATCCCACGGGCCCAGTCGGCCGCGGGCACGACGTGCTTGCGCACGTGCTTCGGGAGGCTCTTGATCATGGCGGTGAGCAGCTCCTCGCGCATGCCGGGCACGAGCCAGTCGAAGCCCTCGGGGCTGAGCCGCGGAAGCACCGCGAGCGGCACGTGCACGGTCAGGCCGTCGTCGGCCGCCCCGGGCTCGAAGCGGTAGCTGAGCCGCAGTCGCTGCTCGCCCTGCTGCCACCTCGTCGGGAACGCCTGCGCGTCGACGCGCACGTCCTCGCCGGTGAGGTCCTCGCGGGTCATCGTCAGCAGCTCGGGGTTGGTCTTGCGCTCCTCGCGCCACCAGCCTTCGAAGCTGCGGGTGGAGGCGACGTCGGCGGGGATGCGCGCGTCGAAGAAGTCGAAGACCGCCTCGTCGCCGACGAGCAGGTCGCGGCGCCGCTGGCGCTCCTCGAGCCGCTCGATCTCGCGGCGCAGCTCGCGGTTCTTGCGGTCGAAGTCCTGCGGGCTGTCCCACTCGCCGTCGACGAGCGCGTGCCGGATGAACAGCTCTCGCGCATGCACCGGGTCGAGCGAAGAGAACTGCACGCGGCGGCGGTCGACGATCGTGACGCCGAAGAGCGTGACCTTCTCGAAGGCGACGACGGCGCCCTGCTTGCGCTCCCAGTGCGGCTCGCTCACCTGCCGCTTCGCGAGGTCGCCCGCGAGCGGCTCGGCCCACGCGAGGTCGATGGATGCGACGTTGCGGGCGAAGAGCCGGCTCGTCTCGACGAGCTCGGCGGCCATCACCGCGCGCGGCGGCTTCTTGGCGAGGGCCGAGCCGGGGAAGATCTGGAACCGCGCGCCGCGTGCTCCGAGGTACTCGGGGCGGGGGCGCATCCGCCGCTTGTCGCCCTTGTCGCCGGGCCGCGACTGCTGCGGCTTCTGCGTCTCGTCGAGCGTGCCGATGCGGCCGAGGAGACCCGAGAGGAGGGCCTTGTGGACGGCGTCGGCGTCGACGCCCGCTGCGAGCGAGCCGACGCCGTCCGCAGCGCCGTCCGCTGGTCGAGTAGCAGTCGCAGACCGCCCCTCCTCCGTTGATCGAGTAGCAGTCGCAGACCGCGTATCGAGATCCGAGCGGCTCTCGTCTCGATACGCGCCTTCGGTGCTACTCGACGAGCGGGTGGGGGTGCTACTCGACGAGCGGGCGGGGGTGCTGCTCGACGAGCGGTTGGAGGTGCTGCTCGACGAGCCGGGGAGCGCCGCGCGCTTCTCGGGCTTCAGCCCCATCGCGCGCGTCAGCTGCCGCACCACGTCCTGCCACTCGCGCACCCGCAGGAAGCTGAGGTGCTCCGCCTTGCAGAGCTTGCGGAACTGGTTGCCCGAGAGCGCCGCCTGCTGCACCTGCAGGTGCCGCCAGAGCGCGAGCAGCGTGATGAAGTCGCTCGTCGGGTCGACGAAGCGCGCATGCATGCGGTCCGCCTCCTCGCGCCGCTCGAGCGGACGCTCCCGCGGGTCCTGGATCGTCAGCCCCGCGACGATCGCGATGACCTCGTGGGCGACGTCCGCGTCGCGGCCGGCCAGCGCCATCCGCCCGAACCTCGGGTCGACGGGCAGGCGCGCGAGCTCCCGCCCGATCCTCGTGATCTGGCCCTTGGTCGAGATGGCGCCGAGCTCGCGCAGCAGGTCGTGGCCGTCCTTGATGCCGCGCGGGTCGGGCGGCTGCAGGAACGGGAACTCCTCGAGCGGGCCGAGCCCGAGCGACGACGCCTGCAGGATGACCGCTGCGAGGTTGGTGCGGAGGATCTCCGGGTCGGTGAACTCCGGTCGGCGGTCGAAGTCCTCCTCCGCGTAGAGGCGGATCGCGATGCCGGGCGCGACGCGACCGGCGCGGCCGGAGCGCTGGTTGGCGCTCGCCTGGCTGATCGCCTCGATCGGCAGCCGCTGCACCTTGCTGCGCGCCGAGTAGCGCGAGATGCGCGCGGTGCCGGTGTCGATGACGTGACGGATGCCCGGCACGGTCAGGCTCGTCTCGGCGACGTTCGTGGCGAGCACGACGCGGTGGCGGATGCCCGGACGGTTGGAGCGCTCGAAGACGCGGTGCTGGTCGGCGGCGCTCAGGCGGCCGTAGAGGGGCAGGATCTCGGTGGTGGGGCCGAGCTTGCCCTGCAGCTGGTCCTGCGCGTCGCGGATGTCGGCCTCGCTGGGGAGGAAGACGAGGACGTCGCCGGCGTCGTCGCGGGCGATCTCCTTGAGGGCCGACTCGATGCCGTCGATCGGGTCGAGGTCGGCGTGCGTGTCGGGCTCGCCGTCGCCGTCCTCGTCCTCATCCATCTGCTCGGCGACGAGCGGGCGGTAGCGGATGTCGACCGGGAAGGTGCGGCCCGAGACCTCGATGATCGGGGCGCCCCCGAAGTGCCGGCTGAACGACTCCGGGTCGATCGTGGCGCTGGTGACGATCACCTTGAGGTCGGGGCGGCGGGGGAGGAGCCGCTGCAGGTAGCCGATCAGGAAGTCGATCGTGAGGCTGCGCTCGTGCGCCTCGTCGATGATGATCGTGTCGTACTGCTCGAGGTCGCGGTCGCGGTGCATCTCGGCCAGCAGGATGCCGTCGGTCATCACCTTGATCTGGGTCGCCGCGCTCACCTGGTCGGTGAAGCGCACCTTGTAGCCGACGGCACCGCCGACCTCCTCGCCGAGCTCCTCGGCGATGCGCTCGGCGATGGTGCGGGCGGCGAGCCGGCGCGGCTGCGTGTGGCCGATGCTGGTGCGGCCGAGCTCGAGGCACATCTTGGGCAGCTGCGTCGTCTTGCCCGAGCCCGTGGCGCCCGCGACGATCACCACCTGGTGGTCGCGGATCGCCGCCATGATCTCGTCGCGCGCCTCGCTGACGGGCAGATCAGCCGGGTACTCGATGCGCATCCGCCCATTCTCCCGTGCGCGGCTGTGCCCGGGCACCCGGGGGCCGCATCCGCTCCACGAGCTACCGGGACCCCCTGCCCCGAAGGGGGCCGGGTGCACCGGGTCCCTCTCGGTGGAGGAGGTCCCGGAGCCCGTCCAGGGTGTGTGGCCAGGCGTTCGGGGGAGCGGATCCCGACCATCCACAGCACGCGCGACGATCGGTGCGCGGTGTGCGCTCCCTCTGGCAGGGTGCACGCCATGACGAGCGAACGAGAGCTCGACCTTCCGCGGCCGAAGCGCGAGCTCATCGCCGCTGCGCCGGGCCTCCGCCCTGAGCGCGACGCTCGCTTCACGCGCCTGCGCCGCGGCATCTACGTGGAGCGGCGGCCACCAGACGACGCGACCTCGCCGACGGATGCGCTCGACCGCGATGCGCGGTACCTGCTGCGCATCCGGGCTGTGCAGCAGGCGAGATCGCAGCCCGTCTTCGCCCGTGAGTCGGCGCTCGCCGTCCACGGCATCCCGTTCGGGCTGGAACCGGAGGTCGTCGGTGGGCGAGTCCTGGAGCCGCGTGCGCGTGTTCGAGCTCGGCTTCGCGGCGCCCGAGCTGCAGCAGCGGGTCGCGGGGCCGACAGGCAGGCGATGGCGCGTCGACATGCGCTTCCTCCGGCCGGGGCGGCGACCGGTCTACGGCGAGTTCGACGGCGGCGTCAAGCACGGCGAGCTCGCCAACCGCGCGGGCAAGGCGGGAGCGCGGGCACTCGCGGAGGAGCAGCAGCGTGACGACGAGCTGCTCTTCAGCGGCGATCCGTGCCACTGGATCTGGGACGACGTGCTGCACCCGACTCGCCTCGAGCGCATCCTCGAGGCCTACTGGGTGCCGCGAGTGCGCCGGCCCGTGCCCTCGGCGCCGGCGCCGGGCTGACCGGGACCCCGTCGACCGAACGGGACCCGGTGCGCCGGGTGCCGTTCGGTGGGAAGGGTCCCGCTGGAACCAGTCCCGCGAGGCCCCACGCTCACGAGGCCCCCTCTCTGGCGCTTCTCAGGGCGCCCGGCCAGGATGGCGGCCATGGACATCCACGACAACGGACCGAAGCCCAACGCGTTCGACATCGAGAGCGCCACGACCTCCAACGACGCCTACCGCCGCGTCGCCTGGACCGGCAAGCACCTGCAGGTCACGCTGATGTCGATCGAGCCGGGTGGCTCGATCGGGCTCGAGGTGCACCACGGCACCGACCAGTTCCTGCGCATCGACCAGGGCAAGGGCGTCGCGAAGCTGGGCCCCGAGAAGGACGACCTGCAGGAGACCGAGGTCGAGGACGGCTGGAGCATCCAGGTGCCCGCCGGCACGTGGCACGACGTCGAGAACACCGGCGATGAGCCGCTGCGCCTCTACACGATCTACGCGCCGACGCACCACGCGAAGGGCATCGTCCAGCAGACGGCCGAGAAGGCCGAGGAGGACGAGGAGGCCGGCCGCGACGAGCCGCCGTCGTGGGTCGAAGAGGTCGACGAGAAGGGCGAGGAGAGCGCCTGACGCCTCCCCGCATGCGACGACGCCCGCCGGTGATCCGGCGGGCGTCGTCGCGTTCAGGGCATCCGTCACCCGCCACCGGTCACTGCTGCGGGTTGTCGCTCACGGCTGGATCTCCTGCTCTTGCGGGAACCCGACCAGCTCGTTGCCGTCCACGTCCGAGCCGTCCACCCCGGTGACGCGGACGCCGACCGGGTCACCGCAGGTCGGCTCGGCCAGCCGGGCGGTGTTGCCGCGGATGACGACGTCGGATGCGCGGCGCACGTCGATCGCGGTCGTGTGCGAGAGCAGGACGTTGTCCTCGATGATCACGCCGTCGGCATCGATCTTGCTCGACTCGAAGCTCACCGCCGGCCGGCAGTCGGACTCCGAGAACCCGGGCATCGTCATGACGTTCCCGCTGATGCGAAGGTCGGAGATGTCGTTGCCCTCGGTCTGG
>JBAZPY010000135.1:0-5113 GCA_041645515.1 Agrococcus sp. | reverse complement strand
ACGAGATCGCGATGAAGAGCACGAAGCCCTGCAGCACCGGGAAGTCCCTCGCGAAGATCGCGTCTGCGAGGAACTTGCCGATGCCGGGGAACGCGAACACGGTCTCCGTCAGCACGGCGCCGGAGATCAGCAGGCCGGTCTGCAGGCCGATGGTGGTGACGACCGGCAGCATGGCGTTGCGGAGCACGAAGCGGTTGCGGATGACCTCCCGCGAGACGCCCTTGGCACGGCCGGTGCGCACATAGTCGGCATTCATGACCTCGAGGACCGAGGCGCGCGTGATGCGCACGATGATCGCGAGCGGGATGGTCGCGAGCGCGAGCGCCGGCAGCAGCAGGTGCACGATGGCGTTGACGGATGCGTCGAGCTCGCCCGTCAGCAGGCCGTCGAGCACGTAGAACCCCGTGACATGGGTCGCATCGACGTCGCGGTCCTGCCTGCCGGTGGAGGGAAGCCAGCCGAGCTGCACGGCGAACACGTACTTGAGCATGAACGCGAGGAAGAACACGGGGATCGTGATGCCGATGAGGCTGCCGGCGACGGAGAGGTGGTCGATCAGCCTGCCGTGGTTGCGGGCCGCCCAGTAGCCGAGCGGGATGCCGATGCCCACGGCGATGATGAGCGCCATGATCGCCAGCTCGAACGTCGCCGGGAAGCGAGCGGCGAACTCCTCGAGCACGGGCCTGCGCGTCTCGATGGCGTTGCCGAAGTCGCCCTGCAGCAGCTTGCCGAGCCAGGTGACGTACTGCTCCGGCAGCGGCCGGTTGAAGCCGTACGCCTCGTTGATCCGCTCGATCGCCTCTGGCGTCGCCCGCTCGCCGAGCAGCGCCGCGGCCGGGCCGCCGGGCAGCGCCCGCACCCAGAAGAACAGCAGCACCGTCAGGCCGAACAGCGTCGGGATCAGCAGCAGCAGTCGTCTGCCGATGGTTCTCAGCACGTGGTCTCTCCGTCGAGGGCGGACTTCGGGCGGCGCGCGCGTGCCGCGGGCCGATCGTGGCGGATGCCGCGGACCTGGACTGGCCCGCGGCATCCGCCGGTGACGATCGAGGCTACTCGCTCAGCTCGATCATGTTGAACACCTCGTCGTTGACGGGGCTGGCCGGGTACGAGGTGACCCGCGGGTCGAACGCCAGCGACGGCGCCGGGTGCGCGAGCGGCACGCCGGGCACGAACTGGGCGATCTGCTCGTTGATCTCCTGGTACGTCTCCGTGGCGTCCTCCGGGTTCGGGATCTGCCGGGCCTCGGACAGCGCCTGGAACAGCTCGGGGTTCTCGAAGCCCCACTCGTTCGAGTAGCCGTTGAAGAAGACGCCGACGAAGTTGTCGGTGTCGTTGTAGTCGCCGGTCCACCCGAGCAGGTGGATGCCGTGGTCGGCCGTGCCGCGCATGCGGTCGAGGTAGTCCGTCCACTCATCCGCGACGGGGTTCACCGTGATGCCGACCTCGGCGAGCTGCGACGACAGCGCGGTGAAGATCTGCTCCGGGTTCGGCATGTACGGGCGCGAGATGTTCACCGGGTAGTTGAACGTCAGCTCCAGGCCATCGGCGTAGCCGGCCTCGGCCAGCAGCTCGCGGGCCCGCTCCGGGTCGTACGCGTAGTCCGTGACGTCCTCGTTGTAGCCGTTGACGACCGGCGGGATGAACTGCGACGCGACCTCGGTGCCCTCGGGGAGCACCTGCGTGACGAGCGACTCGCGGTCGATCGCGTACGCGATCGCCTGGCGGACGCGCACGTCCTGCAGCTCCGGCACCGTCTGGTTCATGCCGAGGTAGAGGATCGTGAACGGGTCGCGCTGCATGACGTTGAAGCCGGCGTCGGAGAGCGCCTTGGTGTCGGCGGGAGCCACGAGGTCGTACCCGTCGATGTCGCCCGCCTCGAGCGCCTGGCGGCGCGCGGTCGACTCGTCGATCACGCGGAAGACGATCTCCTGCACCTGGCCCTGCTCGCCCCAGTAGTCGGCGTTCGCGGTCAGAACGACCTCGTTGCCGGGCGACCAGGACTCGAACACGAACGGCCCGGTGCCCGTCGGGTGCGCCTCGCCGTACTGGCTGTACTCGGGCGCCTCCTCGGAGCCGCCGACCTCATCCGCCCCGTACTCCTCCAGTGCCGTGGGGCTCTGCATCGAGAACGCGGGGAGCGACAGGGATGCGATGAACCCCGAGAACGGGCGCGTCAGGTTGATCGTCGCGGTCGTCTCGTCGTCTGCGGAGCACGACTCGTAGAGCGCGTTCTCGTCGCCTGCGAAGCCGCCGTAGAGCGAGCCGTAGTAGTACGAGAGGCTCTCGGTCGCGGTCAGGCCCGTCCAGTTGTACCAGCGGTCGAAGTTGGCGCAGACGGCCTCGGCGTTGAACGGGGTGCCGTCGTGGAACATCACGCCGCTCTTCAGGTCGAACGTGTACGAGAGTCCGTCCTCGGTCGACTCCCAGCTCTCCGCCAGCAGCGGTGCGGGGTCGGCGGTCCCGGGCTCGACGCCCACCAGGCCCTCGAAGATCTGCCGCGAGATGCGGAACGTCTCGCCGTCGGAGGCGAACGCGGGGTCGAGGCCCGACGGGTCGGACGACGCGCCGAACACGAACGTCGAGTCGACGTCGCTCGCCGGCGACGCCGAGTCGCTCGCGGCGGGGTCGCCGCCGTCGCGCTGGCTCTGGCAGGCGGTGAGCACGATGGCGAGCGCTGCGCCTCCTGCGATGCCTGCGATGAGGCGCCGCCGCTGTGCGGATTGAATCACGGTGCTGGACCTTTCCTTCTGGGACTGGACGCGCACCCGCGGCTCGGCCGTGAGGCTGCGTAGGGACAACCTAGCGATACACAGGCGTCTCGAAGGTCACAGCAGGGTCACGATCCGGTTTCGTGTGCTGGGGCCGTCGCCCGGGGGACCTCGTCCTCAAGGAGGAGATGCGGAGCGAAGCGCCCGCCGAGCGCCCGGGCGGGTCTAGCCTCCGACCATGACCCTCTCCCGGCTCCAGCTGTGGCTCGCGTCATGGTGGCCGACGCCGATCGCCGCCACCGTCGCGCTGTCGATGCTGCTCTCCGGCATGTTCGACGACGCCCTCCAGCTGGTCGCGATGCTGACCGTGGTCGGCGCGCTCTCGCTGTCCGCTCGGCTTCCCCTCGCCGCGCTCGCAGCCGCCTCGCTCGGCGGGCTGCTCGCCGCGGTCACATCGCCGGCGTACTCCTGGTGGCTGCTCGTCGTGGCGCTCGGCGCCGTCCTGGTCGCGTCGTGGCGCCTCACCCCGATGCGCATCCGGCTGCTCTCCGGCATCGTGCTCGGCGTGCTCGTCGCGGTGGTGCTCGCGCTCTTCTCCAGCGCGCGCGAGCTGTGGCTCGCCGGCGCCTTCCAGAACATCGAGGGGACCGTGGTCTGGACGGTCGTGATGGCCCTGTGGGCGGGCGTCGTCGGCGCCCGCTCGCTCTGGGACGCCGCACGTGCCGAGTCCGCGAAGCAGCAGGCCGTCGCCCGCACCACCGTCGTCGAGTCGGAGCTGCGCGACGAGCGGCTGCGCGCCGACCTCACCCACGACTTCCACGACGTGATGGCCCACTCGCTGGCCGTGCTGGCCGCGCAGGCCGAGGGGCTGCGGCTGAGCCACCGGCAGCATCCGGAGCGCATCGACCCGGTGCTGACGACGATCAGCGACACCGCGAGGCTCGCGCTCGTCGAGGTGCGGCAGCTGCTCGAGCGGGTCGACGACGACGCGCGCCGTCCCCAGCCGACGAGCGCCGACATCCCGGGCCTCGTCGCGCAGCTGCGCTCCGCCGGCCCCTCGGTCGTGCTGCACGACATCGGCACGCACGGGCACCTGTCGCGGCTCGCCGACATCGCCGCCTACCGGATCGTGCAGGAGAGCCTGACGAACGCGCTGCGCCACGGCGGCTCCGACATCGAGGTGACCGTCGGGCTCACCTGGACCGGCCCCGGCCTGACGCTCGCGGTCTCCTCCCCGATCCACGACAGGACAGCGCTGCGACCGGCGGGACGCGGGATCGCCGGCATGCACGAGCGCGCCCGCATCGCCGGCGGCTCGCTCGAGATCGACACCGCAGGCGACCGATTCGTCGTGAGCGCGCACCTGCCCTACGAGCCGGTGAGCGATGCACCCACCGCTCCGCTCAGCGAGGACCAGCTCGCGACGCTGCCGGTGCCGCTCCAACCGCGACCTGAGGACGTCGTCGCGCCGTGGATCGTCGAGGCGACCCGGCGGTACCAGGAGCGCCACCCGCCGGAGCCGACGGACGACTGGTCGCAGGCGACTACCGTCGACCTCACGCCACCCCCGAGCCCCGACGGGCACATCCCCAACCCGATGGCGCCGCGGGAGCAGGCGTGATCCGGGTGCTGCTGGTCGACGACCAGGAGCTCTTCCTGCAGGGGCTGTCGATGATCCTCGAGAGTCAGGAGGGGCTCGAGGTGGTCGGCACTGCCCTCGACGGCGAGCAGGCGATCGCCCGCTCGCGCGAGCTGCGCCCCGACGTCGTGCTCATGGACATCCGCATGCCGGTGCTCGACGGCGTCCGCGCGACCGCGGCGATCCGGCGCGCGGCGCCGGAGCCGCCCCCGCACGTGATCGTGCTCACGACCATCCGCCAGGACAAGGCGGTGGTGGATGCGCTGCGCGCGGGCGCGAGCGGATTCCTGCTCAAGGACGCCCGGCCCGAGTTCCTCGTGCAGTCGATCCGCGCGGTCGTCGACGGTCAGCAGGTGATCGCCCCCGCCGAGACCTTCGACCTGCTGCGAGCGTTCGCCCCGGTGCGGCCCGCCCCTGACACGAGCGTGCTCGAGGCTCTCACCGAGCGGGAGCGGGAGCTCTTCACGCTCGCGGCGCGAGGGCTCTCGAACGCCGACATCGCGCAGCGGCTCTGGGTCGCGGAGACGACCGTGAAGACGCACATGCGCGCGATCCTGTCGAAGCTCGGCGTCGCGTCCCGGGTGCAGCTCATCGCGCTCGCGTACGAGCACCGGCTCATCGCCGTCTGATCAGCGGACCGGCGCCGACTCGATCGCCGCGACGATCCCGGCGACGGACGCCATGTGCTCGCGCATCGCGGACTCCGCGCGAGGAGCATCGCCAGCAGCGATGGCGGCGGCGATCGCCTCGTGCTGCTCGTGCTCGA
>JBAZPY010000134.1:0-5144 GCA_041645515.1 Agrococcus sp. | reverse complement strand
CGCCGTCATCGACGATCCGCGAGTAGCCGAGCCTGCGGGCCTCGGCCACGCGCCGCTTCGCCGCCGAGGCGGCGCGGATCTCGCCCGCGAGCGAGATCTCGCCCACTGCGGCGAGCGCCCGCGGCAGCGCGACGTTGCGGTGCGCGCTCGCGATCGCGAGGGCGATCGCGAGGTCGGCGCCCGGCTCGGTGAGGCGGATGCCCCCCACCGTGGAGACGTAGACGTCGTGCCCGCCGAGCCCGAGCAGCGCATGCCGCTCGAGCACCGCGAGCACCATGGCGACGCGCGAGGCGTCGACGCCGTTCACGACCCGACGTGGCTGCGCGGTCGACGCGGGCACGACGAGCGCCTGCACCTCGACCGGGATGGAGCGCCTGCCCTCGAGCGCGACGGTCACGCAGGTGCCGGCGAGCGGCGTCGCCGAGCGCGAGAGGAACAGCCCCGAGGGGTCCGCCACCTCCACGATGCCGTCACCGGTCATCTCGAAGCAGCCGACCTCATCCGTCGGCCCGAAGCGGTTCTTCGAGGCGCGCACGAACCGCAGCGCCGTCTGCCGGTCGCCGTCGAAGTGCGCGACGACGTCGACGAGGTGCTCGAGCACCCGGGGTCCGGCCACGGAGCCGTCCTTCGTGACGTGCCCGACGAGCAGCAGCGGCACGCCCGCATCCTTCGCCGCGCGCGTCAGCGCGGCCGCGACATCGCGCACCTGGCTGGGACCGCCCGCGAGCGCCTCGTTCTCGGCGTTCGCGACCGTCTGCACCGAGTCGATGATGACGAGCTCCGGGGCGGTGTCGCGGATCTGGCCGAGGATGGTCGCCAGGTCGGTCTCGCTCGCGAGGTACAGCTGCGGCTCGAGCGCGCCCGTGCGCTCCGCGCGCAGCCGCACCTGCGCGAGCGACTCCTCGCCCGAGACGTAGAGCACCCGCCGGCCCGAGCTGGCCGTCTTCGCCGCCACGGCGAGCAGCAGCGTCGACTTGCCGACGCCCGGCTCGCCGGAGCAGAGCAAGACCGCGCCGGGCACGATGCCGCCGCCCAGCACGCGGTCGAACTCCGCGATGCCCGAGGGCCACCGCGGCGCGTCGGCCGTGCGCAGCTCGGTGATCGGTCGGGCGGCCCGGTCGGCGGCGACCGCAGCGGGGGCCACGCGCCGCGCCTGCACGCCCGCCTCGCCGACGGTGCCCCACTGCTGGCACTCACCGCACCGGCCCACCCACTTCAGGGTCGTCCATCCGCACTCGGAGCAGCGGTACGCGGATGCCTTGGCCATGCGAGCGAGGCTATCGGCCGGCACCCACCCCGCCTCCGCGGCGCTCCCCAGCGGACGGATGTGCCTCGACGACATCCCTGAGCGGGCCGCGGACGCATCGTCGGCATAGTCGATCCCAAGGATTCCGCCAGAACCGGGGGTCGAGCGGCTAGCGTGACCCCATGCTCACCGTCGGCTCCATCGTGATCCGCTGCTCCGACCTCGAGCGCCAGCTGCTGTTCTGGACCGCTGCGCTCGACTACGAGCCGCGTGTCCCGCTCGATGACGACTTCGCGCTGCTGCGGCCCCGCTCCGGCACCGGTCCCAGCGTCTCGCTCGACCTGATGCGATCCGAGCGGGTGCTGCCGCCGCGCATCCACCTCGACCTGTACGCCGACGACCAGGCCGCCGAGGTCGAGCGTCTCGAGTCGCTCGGCGCGCAGCGCGTGCACTGGCCGCAGCGGCCCCCGGACGCCGACTACCTCATCATGGAGGACCCGGAGGGCAACCGCTTCTGCGTCGTCGACGCCTCGCCGGGGGTCGCGGCATGACCGCCCACGTGCGCGAGGCGACCGTCGCCGACTCCGCCGGCATCGCGCGCGTGCGCATCGAGACGTGGCGCGCCGCCTACCGCGGCCTCGTGCCGCAGGAGGTGCTCGACCGCTTGAGCGTCGAGCGCGAGACGATCCTGCGCATCGAGCGCTGGGACGAGCACCACGCGCACGAGGGGGCGCACGACCTCGTCGCCGTCGCCGACAGCGAGGTGGTCGGCTGGGCGTTCGCCGGGCCCGCTCGCGACCCGGACCCGCCCGCGACCGGCGAGCTGTACGCGATCTATGCGATCGCCGAGCGGTGGTCGCGCGGCGTGGGGCACGCGCTGCTCGCGGAGGTGGAGCGGCGGCTCATCGCCGACGGGCACCAGGGCGCCTACCTGTGGATGCTCGACGGCAACGCGCGCGCCGCGGCCTTCTACGAGTCGCACGGCTGGCACGCCGACGGCGGCAGGAAGGTCGAGGAGGGGATGCACGAGGTGCGCCGGATCCGCACCTTCGGCGAACGATTCGGCTCGGCCCCGACGCTCGTGTAGGATCGTCCCTTGGTGACGTGTCCGAGCGGCCGAAGGTGCGACTCTCGAAAAGTCGTGTGGAGTAACCCTCCACCGTGGGTTCAAATCCCACCGTCACCGCCACGAGGCTGAGGCCCCGACCATCCCGAGGAATCGGGGTGGTCGGGGCCTCTTGCTCGTCTGGGCGCGCCGGTTCGCTCAGGGGCGATCGCGGCCACAGCCGTCGTCGAGCGGCAGCTCGCTCACCCCGAGCGGCTCGAAGCGGGCTCGGCGGCGCCGCGCCGGTCGATCTCGGGATGGCGGCGGATGATGGCCCATCGCATCACGCGGACTGCGACCGCGACGAGCAGGAGGAAGATCGCGGCGGCGGCCGCAACGGTGAGGATCGCTGGCAGCTCGGCGAGGATCTGGTCGAGGGCTGCGGCGGAGGGGACGACGTTCGGGTTCGGGTTCTTCGTGATGCTCAGAATGTACCCCAATCGCGGCACCTCGGCGGGCGCCGACCGCGCGGCGCGCCGCTCCCTGACGGGCCCTCCTCAGGGCTGCGGCGCATCCCGCCGGTCGAGCAGCATCAGCTCCTGCGGGGCCGGCACCGGGACGAAGCCCACGCGCTCGTACACCGCATGCGCGTCGTGCGTCGCGAGCATGACCCGCTTCAGCCCCATCGGCGCGAGCGTGTCGACGACCGTCCGCGCCAGCAGGTGGCCGACGCCCATGCCCCGATGGTCGCGGTCGACGTAGACGTCGCACACCCACGCGAAGGTCGCGCGGTCGGTGATCACCCGGGCGTAGGCGCACAGCGCCCCTTCGCCGTCGAAGACGCCGAAGTTCAGCGACCCCTCGGCGGCTCGCTGCACGGTCTCGCGGGAGCGGCCCATCGCCCAGTAGGCATCCGTGGACAGCCAGCGGTGCACCGTGCCGAGATCGATGCGGGCGAGATCCGTGTCGACGGTGAAGGGGTGCTCGTGGGCCACGGGACGACTCTACGGATCGTCCGGCGCACGGATCAGCGGCGGCGCCCTGGGCCCGGTCGACCGGACCTTCCGGGACCGCCGGGGCGGCGCGGCCGGTCGGGCCGGGACGGCTGCTTCGGCTTGGACGAGGGCGGCTTCGCTCCGGTCGCCGACTGGCCGGGCTCCACGCTGTGCTCCCTGTCGGTGCCGCGCGACGAGCCCGCCCTCCGGCCGCGGGCGATGCCGATGAGCTCCTGGTGCAAGGGGGAGTCGGCCGTCTGCAGCCACGCGAGCGCGATCGTCGTGGACGGCAGGTCGGTCACCACGCGGTGGCGGGTCTGGTCGCCGCCCAGCGCGCGCGCGACCGACATCGGCACGATCGCGAGCCCGGCGCCCGACGCGACGACCTCGAACAGCTCGGCGGACGTCATGCCGTCGGCGGCCAGCATCGTCTCGCCCTCGAGGTCGGCGACAGTCACGCTCTCGAAGGCGACGATCGGATGCCCCTTCGCCGAGACCACGACGGGCAGCTCCTCGTACAGCTGCACGAGGTGCAGCTCGGTGGCGTCCTCGGGTGGCAGCGGCAGCCGCGCGAGCACCGCGTCGACGCGTCCGTCGCGCAGCGCGGCCACCGCATCCGCCTCGTCGACGGCCAGGAGGTCGATCGGCACGTCGGGCAGCCGCTCGCGCCACACGCGCATCCACTTCGCGGGCGTGACGCCGGGCACACCGCCGAGCCGGAACCGATCCATGCGCCCAGTCTGACGGGTCGGGCGGCCGTCATCCCGCCGGAGCGCCCGGGCGGCTGCGCATTGCGCCCGCGTGGGCGCTCGAGCGGGGCGAGCGCGCGGTCAGACGCGCTCGAGGAAGGCGACGACGTCGGCGAGCTCCTCCGCGACGATCGAGTGCGCGCGGTGGTAGGTGCGGCGGTCGACGTCGAAGTGGGCGTCGAGCCACGGGGCGGAGCGCTCGATCTTGTCGCGGTGGATGACGTCGTCGAGGTCGCCGATCGTCGTGAGCAGCGGGATGCGCGGCTCGCGAGCGGCGAGCTCGGCGTCGCCCGGCAGCTCGCCGTCGTGCACGAACGAGGCGAGGTGCACGATCGACGAGAACCGCTGCGGCGCGAGGCGTGCGAGCTGCACCGCCATGGCGCCGCCCTGCGAGAAGCCCAGCAGGTGCACGCGCTCGAAGCTGCGGTCGAGGCCGTCGAGCCACCGGAGGATGGCGTCGGCGGATGCGTCGATGAGCGCGTGGTCGTCGCTGTCGACGGGCGAGAAGTCGAACCAGGCGAAGCCGCCGCCGTAGGGGAGCGGGGCGCGCAGCGAGGCGATCGTGAGCGCCGCCGGCAGGTGCGGCGCGAGGCCGAACAGGTCGCCCTCGTGGGAGCCGATGCCGTGCATCACGACCAGCAGGTCACCGGTCCCCGACTCCGGCTGGCCCTCGCGCCAGCGCACCGCATCCGCGTCGATCTGCTGCATGGGGGCTCCCTCCGGCAGGCGGAGCCGGACTGCTCGCGCCATCGTGAACACCGTAGCCTCGAAGCATGGAGCAGGGCACATGACGAGCACGTCGGCGACCACCCGGGTCATGCCGTCCGTGCGCGCACGCGGCGGCGCGCGACGGCCCGCGCGCGGCAAGCGCATCGGCCGCGTCGTCTCGCTCGACGCGGCCCGAGGCCTGCTCGTGCTCGGCACCGTGGCGTGGCTCGCGGCGCCGCGTCGGCCGTTCCCGGCCTCCGAGCCGTGGGGCGCGGTCGGGCTCGACGCCATCGCGCTGCCGGCGTTCGCGGTGATCGTCGGCTGCGCGTTCGCGATGGCGCAGCACCGCCAGTGGACGAGCGGTGGGCGCGTGCTCGGCCGCGCCGCGCTGCTGCTGGTCG
>JBAZPY010000133.1:0-5182 GCA_041645515.1 Agrococcus sp. | reverse complement strand
GCCTGCGCGCTCTCGAGTTGCCGCACGAGCTCTGCCGGCTCGTCGCCGAGGTGGAAGTTGGGGCCGTGGTGGCCGATCTTGACCCCGTGAAGCCCGGTGAGCACATTGCACGCGGCGTCGGAGAGCTCGCCGGTGAGCTCGCCGTCGGCGTCGCGGAAGAACTCGCCGCCCTCGGGGTTGGGGGTGTCGCGGGTGACGCCATTGCGCTCGAGCGTCCACGAGTTCACGACGCCGCCGTGGCCGGAGGCGTTCATGAGGTAGACCTCGCGGTCGGTCGCCACCTCGTCGAGCTCGAAGCGCGTCGGGTGCCGCAGCTCGGCGAGGTTGCGCTGCTCGTAGCCGTAGCCGCGCACGGGCGCGCCGGCGGGCAGCCGCTCGGCCGCGTCGCGCAGCAGCGCGATGATGCCGGGGATGTCGGTCGCCGCTGCCGGGCCGCAGTCGACCCAGGTGTTCAGCTGGCCGAGCATGAGCGGATGCGCGTGCGCGTCGACGAAGCCGGGCACGACGGTGGCGTCGCCCAGGTCGATGCGCTCGACGTGCGGCAGCTCGGCGGCGGCGCGCTCGACCTCGGCGGTGCTGCCGACCGCGGCGATGCGGCCGTCGACGACGAGCATCGCGGTGGCGACAGCGCCGTCGGCCATGGTGCGGATGCGCCGCGCGGTGATGAGCAGCGGGTGCTCGTTGCGGGCCTCAAGCGGTGGCAGCGTGCGCATCGACGGTCTTCCTCTGGGTCATGGTGGCGTTCGGGGAGTTCACGGGGGTGGCGGGGCGGCCGGTGGCGAGCCACGCGAGCGCGTTCTCAGCCTGCAGTCGCACGTAGTCGGACATCGACGCATCCGACAGGAACGCCGAGTGCGGGGTGACGATGACCTTCGGATGCGCGACGAGTGGATCGTCGGCGGCCGGCGGCTCGGTCTCGAGCACGTCGAGCGCGGCACCCGCGAGCTGGCCGGCGTCGAGCGCTGCGATGAGCGCTGCGGCGTCGATGAGCCCGCCGCGGCTGACGTTCACGACGGTCGCGCCGCGGGGCATGCGTGCGATGCGCTGGGCGTTCAGGTAGCCGGCCGTCTCGTCGGTGAGCGGCAGGTGCAGCGAGAGCACATCGGCGGCGGAGAGCACCTCGTCGGCGCTCATCCGCTCGATGCCGGGCGTCTCGCCGGCATACGGGTCGAAGCCCACGACGCGGCCGAACGTGGCGGATGCGCGCTCCGCGAGCGCGAGCCCGATGCGGCCGAGGCCGACCAGGCCGAGCGTCTGCTGGCTGAGCCGGCGCGGCGTCGGCGCGGCGCCGAGATCCCAGCCGCCAGCGCGCACGGCGGTCGCGTGCGCGACGATGCCGCGAGTGCTCGCGAGGGCCAGGCCGAGCGCGTGCGTCGCGACCTCCTCGGTCGCCGCGCCCAGCACGTTCGCCACCCAGATGCCGCGCGCCGTGGCCGCCTCGACGTCGACCATGTCGACGCCCATCGAGGCGGTGGCGATGAGGCCGAGCCGCGGCAGCCGGTCGAGCAGCTCGGCGTCGACGCGGCCGTACCCGACCAGCAGCACCTCCGCGTCGGGCGCCTGGCACGCGATCGAGTCGGGACGCTCGTCGCGCGGTCGCACGATGCGGCACCCGGCGGCCTCGAGCATCCGCAGGCCCGCCGTGATGTCGAGCTCGTCGAGGTCGCGGGCGACCGCCACGACGCGGCCGGCTGCAGCGCCGGCCCCGGCGTGGAGGTCAGTGGACATGGCTCAGGAACTTCTTCGTGCGCTCGTGCTGCGGGTTGTCGAAGAACTGGTCCGGCGGCGCCTGCTCGACGATCACGCCGCCGTCGAAGAGGGTGACCTCGTCGGCCGCGCGGCGGGCGAACCGCACCTCGTGCGTGACGACGATCATCGTCATCCCGTCGTGCGCGAGCTGCTCCATGACCTCGAGCACCTCGCCGACGAGCTCCGGGTCGAGCGCGCTGGTGGGCTCGTCGAAGAGCATCACCTTCGGGTTCAGCACGAGCGCGCGGGCGATCGCGACGCGCTGCTGCTGCCCGCCCGAGAGCTGCGAGGGGTGGTGGTCGGCGCGGTCGGAGAGGCCGACGCGGTCGAGCATCGAGTGCGCACGCTCGAGCGCCTCGCCGCGCCCCACCTTCTGCACGGCCGTGAGCGCGAGCGCCACGTTCTTCGCCGCGGTGAGGTGCGGGAACAGGTTGAACTTCTGGAACACCATGCCCACCTCGCGGCGCTGCACGGCCAGCTGCGCCTCCGGCAGCGCGCGGCCCTTCGGCGTGACGCCGATGCGGTCGCCCTCGAGCAGGATCTCGCCCTTGTCGGCCGGCTCGAGCAGCGCCATCAGGCGCAGCATCGTCGACTTGCCGGAGCCCGACGGGCCCAGCACGGCCTTCACCTGGCCCTGGCGCACCTTGAACTCGACGCCCTTCAGCACCTCGTTGCCGTGGTACGCCTTGTGGAGGTTCTTGACCTCGAGGGTGGGGACATCCGTCACCAGCGCGCCGGTGGGCGTGTACGTCGGAGTGGACTGATTCATCGTGCGGCTCCCACCAGCTTGAGTGCGCGGCGCTTCTTCGTGGGCAGCGACGACGCCCAGTGGAAGCGCCGCTCGATCTGCATCTGGATGACCGTGATGATGCTCACGATCACGAGGTAGTAGACGATCGCCACGGTGTAGTACTCGGCGTAGCGGAAGGTGATGTTGACGCCCACCTGCGCGGTGGTCAGCAGCTCGCGGAGCGAGATGACCGAGGCGAGCGACGAGTACTTGATGAGGCCGATGAACTCGTTCGTCGTCGGCGGCAGGGCGATGCGCACCGCCTGCGGCAGCAGGATCTTCGACATCACCGAGTCCGGCTTCATGCCGAGCGCGCGGCCCGCGAGGCCCTGCCCCTCATCGACGGAGGAGAGCGACGAGCGGATGATCTCCGCCATGAACGCCGCCTCGACGAGGCCCAGGCCGACGGACGCCGCGATGAAGGGGTTGTAGCCCCAGTCGCGGAGGCCCGGGATGAGCTGCGGCAGCGCGTTCCACATGATGAGGAGCACGAGCAGGGCCGGGATCGCGCGGAAGAACCAGATGTAGGCGAGCGACACCCACTGGGCGACCGGCGACTTCGAGCCGCGGCCGACGGCGAGGATGAAGCCGATCACCGTCGCGATGACGAGCGACACCACGGCGACGCCGATCGAGAGCACCGCGCCCTGCAGGTACACCGGGCTGAACAGCTGGGTGATGAAGATCTGGAAGTCGAATCCCAAGATGGGCTCCTCTCGCGTGCCCGACGGCTCAGCCGCCGGGCACGCTCAGTGGTGGAGGGGTCGGACGGTCAGCTCAGTAGACGTCGACGATGCCGGCGTCGAGGTTGTAGCGCTCGGCGATCTCGGCGAGCGTGCCGTCCTCGTAGAGCGCCCGCAGGCCCTCCGCGACGGCGGGGCTCACCGGGTCGCCCTTGCGGGTGAAGACGCCGAAGACCGTGTCGGTCGGGAAGACGTCGGCGACCGCGAGGCGGCCCTCGTTCTGCGTCTCCATGTACGCGGCGGCGACGTTGGTCTCCGTCAGCGCGTCGGCGAGGCCGTTGACCACCGCGAGGACCGTCTCGGCGGTCTTCGGGTAGCTCTGGATCGTCATCGGGTTGTCGCCGCACTCGGTCTCGTTGATGCTCTGCAGCTCGAGCTCGTTCGAGCTGGCGGCCTGCACCGCGACCGTGAGGCCGCAGAGGTCGGCGGGCGCCTTCAGCTCGGGGGCGAGCTCGGGCGTCGCGAGGATCGCCGAGCCGGCGTTCATGACCGGTGCCGCGTCGGCGACCGCGAGGCGCTCCTCGGTGATGTACAGGCCACCGAAGATCATGTCGCAGGTGCCCGACTGGAGGCCCGGCATGAGGCCGTCGAAGCTGGTCACGACCATGTTCGTCTCGACGCCCCAGTGGTCGGCGAGGGCGCGGATGCTGTCGGCGTCGAAGCCGATGATCTCGCCGTCGCTGCCGTTCTCGTAGTACTCGAGCGGCGCGTACTCGGGGTCGATGCAGGCGCTGAGCTGGCCATCGTTGACGAGGCCCTCAGGGGCGTTGCCAGCCGCGGCGGCGTCGCCGCTCTCGGCGGGGGACGAGGGCGAAGGCGAGGCGGCGGAGCACCCCGCGAGCAGGACGACTGCCGCCGAGGCGGCGGCAAGAGCGCCGAGTCGAATGTTCATGCATCTCTCCATCGGGAAGGGGCACCCGCGTCGGCTGCCGTTGCCCCATGGTGACGGCAAAGCCCCGTCCTGTCAATCAACTTTGCGCTCGCGGCGCGTCGCGACGTCAAATCTGCACGAAGCGACACGAACGCACTCGCTTGACTGCGCCGAAACATCGTCGAAACAGAAAACCTGTACCGGCATCCAGGTCGGGTCGTCTACGCTGACGGACATGGACGAACTCACCGAGGCGGCGGTGCAGCTGCTGCGCCGCGACGGGCGCCTGTCGTTCAGCGAGATCGCGCGGCAGCTGGGGACCACGCGCGCGGCCATCGCGTCCCGGGTCAACCCGATGCTCGAGTCGGGCGCGCTGCGGATCCTGGCCGCCGTGCACCCGCGCGTGCTCGGGCTGCACTCGCTCGCCCACCTGTCGTTCCGGGTGGCCGGCCCGACCGGACCGCTACTCGAGCGGATGGCGCAGCTCGACTCCCCGGTCTTCATCTCCGAGACGGTCGGCCCGTTCGAGGTCGCCGCCGAGGTGCACACGCGCGACAAGCTCGAGCTGCAGGCGGCCATGCGCACCCTGCGCGGCGCCGAAGGCGTGACCGACATGCAGCTGACCGTCTACCAGCACGTGCTCAACAGCTTCTTCCTCGGGGCGGAGCCCGACACCGAGCAGCACCTCGACGACGTCGACCTCGCGCTCGTCTCGCAGCTGCAGCGCGACGGCCGGATCGGCTACGCCGAGCTCGCCGCCGTGAGCGGCCTGTCGATCAACGGCGCGCGCGGGCGCGTGCAGCGGATGCTCGACCTCGGCATCATGCGCATCGGCGCGGTGCGGCAGCGGTCGGACTCCACCCGCAACTTCCTGTTCGGCCTCGGCATCACGCTGCACGACGCCGGCGACCGCGCGGTCGAGCTCATCGCCAACCGGCCGGGCCTCGAGTTCTTCGCCCGGACCTACGGCCGGTTCGACCTCGTCGCGACCGTGCCGTTCGCATCCTTCGACGACTTCCACGAGCTGCT
>JBAZPY010000132.1:0-5203 GCA_041645515.1 Agrococcus sp. | reverse complement strand
GAGCTGCGGATGCTGCCGATCGTGAACGAGAACGACACGGTCGCGACGCACGAGATCCGGTTCGGCGACAACGACCGGCTCGCGGCGCTCGTCGCGCGGCTGGTGCATGCCGACCGGCTGATCCTGCTGTCGGACATCGCGGCGCTCCGCACCGCGCCGCCCGACGAGCCGGGCTCCGAGCCCATCGCGCGGGTGCCGTACGGCGATCCGCTGGACGGCGTGCGCCTCGGCGCGAGCGGCTCGCACATCGGGTCGGGCGGCGCCATGACGAAGGTCGACGCGGCGCGGCTCGCGGCCGATGCGGGCGTGCGCGTGACGGTCACCGCGACGCCCCTGTTCGACCGACTCATCGCCGGCGACCGGCTCGGCACCGAGTTCGAGCCGAACCCCACGCCCGACCGCTGAATCCTCAACGTCGCCTGTGGTCGCAGGAGCCGCCATGCGCGATGCGCAGCCACCCGCGACGTTGAGGATCCAGGAAGGCTCCTAGGATCGAGGCATGGCCGACCTCGACGACTTCGACGCGCTGCTGACCGCATCCCACCGAGCCGCGCGGGCGCTCGGCGTCGCCGACGCCGAGCAGCGACACGCCGCCATCTCGGGCATCGCGACCGCGATCGAGCACGCGACCGACGTCATCCTCGCCGCGAACGCCGAGGACCTCGAGCGCGGCCGCGGCGCCGGGCTCGCGGCCGGCCTCCTCGACCGGCTGCTGCTCGACGAGGGCCGCATCGCCGGTCTCGCCGGCGCCGCGCGGGCGCTCGCCGAGCTGCCCGACCCCGTCGGCGAGGTGCTGCGGCACCGCACGCTGCCCAACGGTCTCGACCTCACCGAGGTGCGCGTGCCGTTCGGCGTGATCGGCGTCATCTACGAGGCCCGCCCGAACGTCACGGTCGACCTCGCGTGCATCGCGCTCGGCTCCGGCAACGCCGTCGTGCTGCGCGGCGGCTCGGCCGCCGAGCGCACGAACGCCGTGCTCGTCGACGCCATGCAGGGCGCCATCGAGCGCGCCGGCCTGCCGCGCGAGTCCGTGCAGACCATCGACCGCTTCGGCCGTGACGGCGCCGGCCGGCTCATGCGCGCCCGCGGCCTCGTCGACCTCCTCGTGCCGCGGGGGAGCGCAGCCCTCATCGAGCGGGTCGTCACCGAGTCGACCGTGCCGGTCATCGAGACGGGCGCCGGCGTCGTGCACGCGTTCGTCGACCGCGCCGCCAGCCTGCCGATGGCGCTCGACATCCTGCTCAACGCGAAGACGCAGCGCACGAGCGTCTGCAACTCGCTCGAGACGGTGCTCGTGCACCGCGACATCGCCGACGCGGCCGTGCCGGCGATCGCGCTCGCGCTCCAGCAGGCGGGCGTGACGATCCACGCGGACGGCCCGTTGCCCGGCGTGGACGCGGCCGAGCCGCTCGGCGAGGGCGGCTGGTCGACGGAGCACCTCTCGATGGACGTCGCGATCGGCGTGGTCGACGACCTCGACGCCGCCATCGAGCACGTGAACCGCTTCGGCACGCACCACACCGACACGATCGTCACCGACGACGCGGATGCGGCAGGCCGGTTCCTCGCGGAGGTGGACTCCGCGGTCGTGATGCACAACGCATCCACCCGCTTCACCGACGGCGGGGAGTTCGGCTTCGGCGCCGAGGTCGGCATCTCGACGCAGAAGGCTCACGCGCGCGGCCCCATGGGGCTGCCGGAGCTCACGAGCAGCAAGTGGATCGTGCGTGGCATGGGCCAGGTGCGCGCCTGAGCCGCGGTAGGCTTGGACCGGATCGGAGGCACACCCATGATGACCTTGACACTCCTCGCCGCGGCGGCTGAGGCCGCCGAAGAGTCGGCGGGCGTCGGCCCGTACATCGCCGGCGGCATCGCCGCGGCCGTGTTCCTCATCTCGGCGATCGTGCTGCGCTCGTTCCGCGACGTCGCGCACCGCGCCGGGCGCCACGACGTCCACGGCAACGCCTAGCATCGCCGACGTGCCGGAGCGTCGGCCGCGCCTCGGCATCATGGGCGGCACGTTCGACCCCATCCACCACGGCCACCTCGTCGCCGCCAGCGAGGTCGCGCAGCACTTCGACCTCGACGAGGTCGTCTTCGTGCCGACGGGCGAGCCGTACCAGAAGCGCGCCGCCTCGCCCAGCGAGCACCGCTACCTCATGACGGTCGTCGCGACGGCCTCCAACCCGCGCTTCCGGGTGAGCCGCATCGACATCGACCGCGGCGGCCCGACGTACACGATCGACACGCTGCGCGACGTGCGTGCGCTGCACCCGGAGTCGGAGCTGTTCTTCATCACGGGGGCGGATGCGTTCGCCTCGATCGTGGAGTGGAAGGACCAGGACGAGCTCTGGCGGCTCGCTCACTTCGTCGCCGTCACCCGCCCCGGTCACCAGCTCTCGGCATCCGGTTTCCCGGCTGACCGCGTCTCACTGCTGGAGATCCCCGCACTTGCGATATCCTCGACCGATTGCCGTGCGCGCGTCCGCGCCGGATATCCCGTCTGGTACCTCGTGCCCGACGGGGTGGTTCAATACATCAGCAAGCACGACTTGTACCGGAGACTGACAGCATGACCGATGCGAACGAAGGCCGCCCGCTCACGCGACGGCAGCTTCGAGAGCTCGAGCGCGCTGCAGAGCTCGCCCGCACGGGCGGCACGCCGCCGGTTCCCGACGAGGAGCCCGAGCAGCGCCTGAGCGACGCCCCGATCCGTGAGGGTCGGCACTCCACGCCGAGCGCGCCCGCCGCCCCCGCCGACCGCGAGCCGATCGAGCCGATCGAGGCGATCGTCGACGACGAGGAGCCCTCCAAGCCGACCGGCCGCTTCTTCGGCCGCAAGAAGGCCAAGCAGGACGCGCCCGTCGCCGACGCCGCGCCGGCGCTCGAGGCGACCGTCGCGATGGAGCGCATCGACCTCGACGAGGCCGACGACCTCGATGTCGTCGAGGCCGAGTTCACGCAGCCCGACCAGCCGCACGCGTCCGTGCCGGCGCCCTCCTCCGCCCGTCGCTCGAGCGTGCAGGTCGACGACGTGCAGGGCCTCGACACCGTCGACGACGCGCAGGTGGACGACGTCGAGATCGACGAGGTCATCGTCGAGCTGCCGCGCGTCTCGTCGCGCCGCATCGCCGAGTCGACGCCGGCAGAGCTCGAGGACCGCCGCGCCGCCGCCGAGGCCGCGGAGGAGCTCGCCCAGACCGGCCCGACCCGCGGCCAGTCGCAGCGCCTCCCAGTCATCGTCAACGTCGTCTCCGACACCTCGGAGCACCACATCGCCGACCTGCGCGAGCAGGGCGTCGTCGGCAACGGCGGCTCGTCGTCCACGTCGTCGATCACGGCGAACGCGCTCGTGCTGCCCGCTGGCACCGACTCGCCCGACTTCCAGCTCGAGGGCGCCGACGGCCTGCTCGTCACCGGCTCGATCGACGTGCCGGAGGGCTTCGCGTCCTCCGGTCGCGGCAGCGCCTCCATCGACGGGAGCGACGTCGACGCCGATGTCGCCGAGGGCGAGGTCGCGAGCCCCGACGCCGCGCCGGTGCGCGCCTCGAAGGCCGTCTCCTCCTACGCCAACGCGCGCGTGCAGATCGCACCGCAGAAGCAGCGCTCGAACGTCTGGCCGGTCGCCATCGGCGTCGGCGCGGGCGGATTCGCCGTCGCCGTCACGGGATTCCTCGTGTGGGCGCTCACCCAAGGGATCCTCTGACCTGTATGGCTCTGCACTCCAAGGGCGCTCGATGAGCGCCGACCAGCGGGCCGTCGAGCTCGCCCGTGCCGCGGCCCGTGCCGCCGACAAGGCGCTCGCCGTCGACCTCGTGGGGCTCGACGTCTCGGGTCAGCTGCCGCTGACCGACGTCTTCCTCATCGCGACCGGTCGCAACGAGCGGCAGGTGAGCGCGATCGCGCGCGAGATCGAGGATGCGCTGATCCTCGACGGCGCGAAGCCGGTGCGCCGCGAGGGCCGCGCCGACGGCCGGTGGGTGCTGCTCGACTTCTCCGACATCGTCGTGCACATCTTCCACGAGGAGGAGCGCACGTACTACCAGCTCGAGCGGCTCTGGCGCGACGCGGGCGTCATCGACCTGCAGCTGCCCGAGGCGCCGAACGCGACGCCGATCGTCGACTGACGCGCCGGCTCACGCCGTCGCGAACGCCCCGGCATCGCCGTCCGCGCTCCGCACGAGCGCGACCACCATGCTGCCGCGCCCCTGGGCCCGGAACCGGTCACCGGCGAACGTGACCTGCGGCTGCGCCCCGTCGATCCACAGCGCGATGGCGTCGCCGGCGGCGCGACCCTCCACGACGAGCTCGTCGCCGTCGCGAGCCGCTCGCAGCTCGACGCGCGCCGCGCCATCGAGGGCCGTCTCGGGCAGGGCGGACCAGCGCGTCTCCGGCAGTTCCGGCGTGCGCGGCGGCACCGTCCGCCGCTGCCGCTCGGCCTCGATCGCGAGCCCGATCCGCAGCAGCCGCTCGTCGTCGTAGACCCTCCCGGCGATCGTCAGCCCGACGGGCATGCCGATGTCGGCCATCGTCCCCATCGGCACCGTCACCGTGGGGATGCCGAAGTGCCGCCAGACGAGGTTCCCGTTCGCCACCCAGGTGCCGTTGCGCCACGCGAGCCTCGCGGAGGCCGGATCCGTGTCGGCGTCCGACGGTCCGACATCCGCGAGCGTCGGCATCACGACGACGTCGATGTCGTGCTCGTCGAGCCAGTCGTCCCAGTCGAGGCGACGGGTCCGCTCGAGTCCCGCGAGGCCCTCGGCCATCGCCGGGATCTCCTCGAGCCGCGGCACGGGCAGCGACGGGAACTCGGCCAGGTGGATGCGCGCGGCGGGCTCGAACGCGGGGGAGTCGCGCTCGAAGCGGTCGGTGAGCGTGCCGGGCGGATGCGGGAAGATGCGGTCGCCGTCCACGTCGCGCAGGTGCAGCAGCGCCGGGTCGCCGTTGCGCTGCAGTAACGCCTCCCACGCCCAGACGGCGAGCTCGCGCAGCTCGCTCTCGATGAAGCGGGGCGGCACGATGCCGCGGTCCAGGATGTGGGGCGCGCCGTCGCGGTCGCCCTCGTAGTTCGACACGAGCGGCAGGTCGGTCTCGACGACCGTGGCGCCTGCCGCACGGAGGTCGTCGGCCATCGCGCGCCACAGCTCGAGCACGCTCGCGCGCGTGGCGATGGGGGAGCGGATCCCGTCGTCGGTCCCGATGT
>JBAZPY010000131.1:0-5234 GCA_041645515.1 Agrococcus sp. | reverse complement strand
GATCGGGGTGCTGCTCGCCGCGCTCGGGCTCTGGCTGCCGCGCCGCAAGCGGGACCGCGGACTGCCCGTCGCGCACGTCGACCGCATGACGTCGCTCGGCGCCTTCCGCGGCGCGCTGCTGCGCTACCGGCTGTGGATCGGCGCCGCCCTGCTCGCATCGCTCGTCGGCGTCGGGGTCGCCGCCGCGATCGCCTCCCGGCCCTCCGGCATCAGCGCGAACCAGGAGGAGGACTACAAGCGCGACATCGTGCTGTGCCTCGACGTCTCCGGCTCGATGGTCGAGGTCGACGCCGAGATCCTCGGCGTCTACCAGCAGATCGCCTCCGAGCTCGACGGTGAGCGCATCGGCATGCGCATCTTCGACGCCTCGAGCGTCATGGCGTTCCCGCTCACGAGCGACTACGAGTACATCGCCGCCCAGCTGGGGCGCTACGAGCGGGCGCTGAGCGGCACGCTCGGTCCCGACGAGCAGTTCAACTACCTCGCCGGCACCGCGAGCGGGCTGGGCGCATCGCTCGTCGGCGACGGCCTCGCCTCGTGCGTGCTCGACTTCGCCGACCTCGAGGCGAGCGACCGGCCGCGGTCGATCATCCTCGCGACCGACAACGTCGTGAACGGCCAGCAGATCTTCTCGCTGCCGCAGGCGGGCCAGCTCGCCGTGGACAACGAGGTGCGCGTGTACGCGATCAACCCGTTCGACTTCGGCGGCGACATGGCGTCGCAGGAGCTGCGGGAGGTCGCCGAGGGCACCGGTGGCGCCTACTTCGCGCTCGACTTCGCGCAGACGGTGCCGCAGATCGTCGACCGCGTGAACGCGATCGAGGCCGGCTACATCGAGACGCCGCCGCAGGTGCAGATCATCGACCGGCCCGGCGCGCTCCCGCTCATCGTGCTCGTGCTCGCCACCGCGGTGTGCGTCATCGCTGCGAGGGTGCGCCTGTGATCACGTTCCACCCCACGCTCCCGGTTGCCGTGCTCGTGCTCGGCGCCATCGCGCTCGCGGTGTGCGCGTGGCAGCTCGCCACCGTGCGCGGCCGCCGGCTCGCGTGGCTGCGGCGCTCGCTGCTCGTGCTGCTCGCGATCGCGATGGCGTTCCGGCCGGCGGTGCCCGGCGGCGAGGTGCCGACGGCGACGATCCAGGCGCGCGTGTTCATCATGGTCGACACCTCGCAGTCCATCGCGGCAGAGGACTGGGGGAGCGAGCCGCGGCTCACCGGCATGCAGGAGGACGTCGTCGAGATCGCCCGCGCCTTCGCCGGCGCCGACCTCTCGGTCATCTCGTTCGACTCGCAGGCGATCCTGCGCGTGCCGCTCACCGACGACGGCTCGGCCGTGATCGAGATGGTCCGGGCGCTGCGGCCGGAGATCGCCCAGCAGTCGCGCGGCACCTCCGTCGCGGTCGCGCACGACCTGCTGAGGACCGAGCTCGAGCGCAGCGAGGCGGTCGAGCCCGACTCGCCGGCGATCGTCTTCTACCTGGGCGACGGCGAGCACACCGCGGAGGACCAGCCGCAGTCGTTCGACGACGTCGCACCGCTCGTCGACCGCGGCCTCGTGCTCGGCTACGGCACCGAGCAGGGCGGGCGGATGCGCGTGTCGAGCTTCGACCCGGCCGCCCAGGAGCAGTACCTGCAGTATCCCGCCGGCGGCGACGCGATCTCGCGCATCGACGAGGCGCAGCTGGGCACGATCGCCGACCAGCTCGGCATCACCTACCTGCGCCGCGAGCCGGGCCTGCCGATCGCCGACGCGCTCGGCCCCATGGCCGCCGCCGACGGCGAGGCGGACCTCGACCGCACCGAGGAGGCGCGGCTCGAGATCGCCTGGATCTTCGGCGCGCCGATCGCGCTGCTGCTCGCCTGGGAGGGGCTCAGCCTCGCCCGCTCGCTGCGCGCGACCCGCGGCATCCTGAGCCGGGAGGGCGCACGATGAACCGGTTCCGGGGCCGCGTGCTCACCGACGGCCAGCGACGCACGCTCCGCTGGTGGCTGATGCTGGGGCTCATCCCCGTCGCACTCGCCGTGCTCGTCGTCTCGACGAAGCTCATCAGCGTCAACGTGCTGTCGCAGACCGCGATCGACCGCTTCGAGGGGCGCGCGTACGCGCAGGGCGCGGAGGCCGCGCGCGGGCTCGAGCTGTGGAACTGGATCGAGCCGTGGAAGGGGCCGTTCGACCTCGGCGTGAACCTGACCATGGCCGGCTCGCTCGCGGAGGGCAGGGCGAAGCTCGAGGAGTCGCTCGCGCTGCACGGGGAGCCGACGACCGCCGGCCGGACGCACGAGCACTGCGTGATCGTCGCGTCGCTCGTCACCGCGATCGAGAAGCAGGGCGACGTCGCACGGGAGGCGGACGACCGCCAGACGGCGAACGGCTTCTACCGCGAGGCGCTCGCGATCATCGGGGCGCTCCCCGAGGGCTGCCGAGACGAGCCGCTGCCCGGCGAGGCCGACACCGCCGAGCAGCTCGAGGCGGCCGTCCCGCGCATCGAGGCGAAGATCCAGGACGAGTCGTCGCAGGACGGCGACGGCGAGGGCCAGGGCGAGGAGTCGGGGGAGCCGCAGACGCCGGAGGAGCAGCTGGAGGAGCAGAACCAGGAGGCGCAGGGCGAGCAGCAGCAGCAGGACCAGTACGACCAGGACGGCGGCGAGGACGGCAGCGGCGGTCCGAGCGTCGACCGGCCCTGGTGAGATCGGCGCTGCCGGCCCCATTTAGACTCGCAGGGTGATCCGCCTCTCCGAGCTCTTCTTCACCACCCTTCGCGAGGACCCGGCCGAGGCCGAGGTCGCGAGCCACCGGCTGCTGCTGCGCGCGGGCTACATCCGCCGCGCCGGCGCGGGGCTCTACTCGTGGCTGCCGCTCGGCCTGCGCGTCCGCCGCAACATCGAGCGGGTGATCCGTGAGGAGATGACGGCCGCCGGCGCCCAGGAGGTGCTCTTCCCTGGCTTGCTGCCGCGCGAGCCGTATGAGCGCTCCGGCCGCTGGACCGAGTACGGCGACGGCATCTTCCGCCTCCAGGATCGCAAGGGCGCCGATCACCTGCTCGCACCCACGCACGAGGAGGTCTTCACGCTGCTCGTGCAGGACCTCGTGTCGAGCTACAAGGCGCTGCCGCTGACGATCTACCAGATCCAGGACAAGTACCGCGACGAGGCGCGGCCCCGCGCCGGCCTGCTGCGCGCCCGCGAGTTCTCGATGAAGGACGCCTACTCGTTCGACGTCGACGACGCCGGCCTCGACGCCTCCTACCAGCGCCAGCGCGACGCGTACGAGCGCATCTTCCAGCGGCTCGGCCTCGAGTACGTCATCGTCTCCGCCGACGCCGGCGCCATGGGCGGGTCGAAGTCGGAGGAGTTCCTGCACCCGACCCCGGTCGGCGAGGACACCATCGTGCGATCGGCCGGAGGCTACGCCGCGAACGTCGAGGCGTTCCAGACCGTCGCCTCCGAGCCGCTGCCCGTCGACGGACAGCCGGACGCGGTCGTGCGCGACACCCCAGACACCCCCACGATCGAGACGCTCGTGGCCGACGCGAACGCCCGCTTCCCGCGCGAGGACGGCCGCTCCTGGACGGCCGCCGACACGCTCAAGAACGTCGTGCTGCGGCTCACGCACCTCGACGGCAGCCGCGAGCTCGTGGTCGTCGGCCTGCCCGGCGACCGGGAGGTCGACCAGAAGCGCGTCGAGGTGGCCTTCCAGCCCGCCGACGTCACCGCCGCCGACGACGACGACTTCAAGGCCAACCCGGGCCTCGTGAAGGGCTACATCGGCCCGTGGTCGACCGCCGGCGCCGTGCTCGGCGAGGAGGCCGCCACCGGCATCCGCTACCTGCTCGACAAGCGGGTCGTCGACGGCACGGCGTGGATCACCGGCGCGAACGAGCCCGGCAGGCACGTCTTCGGCCTCATCGCCGGCCGCGACTTCGTCGGCGACGGATGGGTCGAGGCCGCCGACGTGCGCGACGGGGACCCGGCGCCCGACGGCTCGGGCCCCGTCACGCTCGAGCGCGGCATGGAGGTCGGGCACGTCTTCCAGCTGGGCCGCAAGTACGCAGAGGCGCTCGGGCTCAAGGTGCTCGACCAGAACGGCAAGCTCGTCACCGTCACGATGGGCTCCTACGGCATCGGCGTCACCCGCAACCTGGCCGCGATCGTCGAGAAGTCGCACGACGACAAGGGCATCGTCTGGCCGCGCGAGATCGCGCCGTTCGACGTGCACGTCGTCGCCACGGGCAAGGACCCCGCGACCTTCGACGTCGCCGAGGAGGTCTCAGCCGGCATCGAGGCGCGCGGCCTCGAGGTGCTCTACGACGACCGGCCGAAGGTCTCGCCGGGCGTCAAGTTCGGCGACGCCGAGATCATCGGCGTGCCGCAGATCGTGATCGTCGGCCGCGACGCGACCGCCGGCCTCGTCGAGGTGTGGGACCGGGCGACGGGGGAGCGGCAGCAGGTCGCGCTCGACGCCCTCGAGGAGGCGCTGGGCCGCTGAGGCGGCCGCTGAGAGCAATCCTCGAGCGATCCTCGACGTCATCGAGTCGTCGACCGCCGTTCACCGGGCGTTCAGCGTGCGGTCGCGCAGGGCGCGCCGACGGGGCGGAGGCTGATCGGGCCAGCCACCCCCGGAGGTCCCGATGCTCAAGACGCCCCTGCAGCTGCTCCCCATGGCCGACCACGCGCGCGGCAAGCGCTCGCCCGTCACCTGCCGCCTCAAGTGCGGTGACGCGTGCCTCGGCCCCGAGTGCAACACCAGTGCGAACTCGACGTTCCGCAGCATCGCCGACGCCGTGCTCTCACGCCGCGCCGCGCTCGGCCTCGGCGTCGCCGGCGCCGTCGCGATCGCCCTGAGCGACTCGTTCGGCATCGGCAGGCCCGTCCGGGCCTCGGCTGCGCGTGCGTCGGCGACGATGCCGTTCACGCCCATCGCACCCGTGCCGGCCACGGTCGACGCCGTGACGGTGCCGGCGGGCTTCCGCTGGGTGCCCGTCATCCGCTGGGGCGACCCGGTGCTGCCCGGCGCCCCGGTCTTCGATCCCGAGGGCCAGACACCCGAGTCGCAGGCGCTGCAGTTCGGCTACAACAACGACTACCTCGAGGTGCTCGCCGATCGGTCGGGGACCACCGGCGTCCTCGTCGCCAACCACGAGTACTCGAACGAGCAGATCATGTTCCCGCCGACGGCCGATCCGGAGCGCGTCGCTGAGCAGTCGCGGATCATGAAGATGGCGCAGGGCATGTCGG
>JBAZPY010000130.1:0-5248 GCA_041645515.1 Agrococcus sp. | reverse complement strand
CACGCTACGACCGCATGCAGTACCGCCGCGCCGGCGCATCCGGTCTCAAGCTGCCGCTGCTGACGCTCGGCCTGTGGCACAACTTCGGCGACGACGTGCCGCTCGAGCGCCAGCGCGACCTGCTGACGACGGCCTTCGACCGCGGCATCACGCACTTCGACCTCGCGAACAACTACGGCCCGCCCTTCGGGGCCGCGGAGCTGAACTTCGGCCGCGTGATGGCGAGCGACCTGCGGCCGCACCGCGACGAGATCCTCGTCACCACGAAGGCCGGCTGGGACATGTGGCCGGGCCCCTACGGCTTCGGCGGCAGCCGCAAGTACCTGCTCGCGAGCCTCGACCAGTCGCTCGCTCGCTGCGGGCTCGACCACGTCGACATCTTCTACCACCACCGCCCCGACCCGGAGACGCCGCTCGAGGAGACCATGGGGGCGCTCGACCACATCGTGCGCACCGGCCGCGCCCTCTACGTCGGCGTCTCGAGCTACTCGGCCGACGAGACCCGGCAGGCGCACGCGATCCTGCAGTCGCTCGGCACGCCGCTCACGATCCACCAGCCCTCCTACTCGATGCTCAACCGCTGGATCGAGCGGGACGGCCTGCTCGACGCGGCCGGCGAGCTCGGCGTCGGCGTCATCGGCTTCACGGCCCTCGCGCAGGGACTGCTGACGGGCAAGTACCTCGAGGGTGTGCCGGCGGATTCGCGCGCCGGGCGGGGGAGCGCGCGGAAGGCGCTCGACCCGAACGTCTCGCCCGAGGCGATCGAGCGCATCCGCGGCCTCGGCCGCGTCGCCGAGGAGCGCGGGCAGTCGCTCGCGCAGCTCGCGCTCTCGTGGGCGCTGCGCGACCCGAGGGTGACGTCGCTCACGATCGGGGCCTCCCGCGTCGAGCAGCTCGAGCAGAACCTCGGGGCGATCGAGCGGCTCGACTTCACCGATGCCGAGCTCGCCGCGATCGACGAGCTCGCGCAGGACGAGCCGGGCATCGACCTCTGGGCGCAGGCCCGCGACTCCCGCGCCTGACGCCGGCCGGCCCCGCTCCGCGGGCTGCCGGTCGACTCGCTGGACCGGTGCGCACGCATGTGCACGCTCCTGCGGTCGCGACGCGCCTGGCACCGCAACAGCGTGCACACCTTCGCGACGCCGGCAGCCCGAAGTGCACGCTGCTGCGGTCAGCAGCCCGCGCGGGCCGCAACAGGGTGCACTCGAGCCCCGGCCGCCGCGAGCCGCCGGCGCGATCAGGCGCGCCGAGCGAGCGCGGCCCTCACTCGGCTCGCGCACCGCTCACCCCCCCCGAGCGAGGTCGGCCTTCGTGATGCGCACGACGATCCAGCCGGCCGCCTCGAGCAGCTCGTAGCGCAGGATGTCCTCCGCCCAGCGCTTCGGGTCGAGGTGCCCCTCGCCCTCGTACTCGACCGCCACCTTGCGCTCGGGATAGCCGAGGTCGGGATGCAGGTGGCTGCCGTCCACGACGACGAGCGGATGCACGACAGGCTCCGGGAGCCCGGCGAGCACGATGCAGCGACGCGTGATCGTCTCGAAGCGGGAGTCGACGCCCGCTCGGGCGTTCGCTGTCGCGGCCCGCAGCGATGCGGCTCCCTGCAGGCCGGCGCACCGCTCGACGAAGTCGGCGAGCCGCGCCGGAGTCGCGTGCGGCCGTCGTGGCAGCTCGAGGTCGGGGTAGCGCTTCGATCCGGTGAGCAGCGCATCGACGACATGCACCAGGTGCTCGTGGCCCAGCTCTCTCGCCAGCGTCAGGGCAGTGGCGACCGGAGCGAGCACGCGCAGCCCGCGATGCTCGGTGAAGTCGAGCTTCGAGGCGTCGACCGAGATGTGACGGGTGCCGCGCGCTCGGCCGCGCGTCGAGCCGTGCGGTCGGGCGATCACGAGCGGTTCCTCCGGCGACCACTCGGTCGGCAGCGGGAAGCCCCAGACGCGTCCCGCGCTGATGCCGGCGAGGCCGTGATGCGCCGGCATCCACGCTCCGTAGGCGGCAGCGACGTCGTCGAAGCGCTCGACGCTGGTGGTCCGCACGCCCCGGAACGGGGCGACGAGGTCGCCGCTGCGGACTCGCGCACGCGTGACCCCTGCCCTCATCGCGTCGCCGACGAGGAAGGGGACACCGGCGAACGGCTCAGGTAGGGGCTGTGGCGCTGGCACGGGGGCACTGTGCCGCGGAGCACGCAGGATCCGCGTCGCCCGCTTCGGCCGCTGTGGACGACCGCGCCGACGGCGGAGCACCACTCCAGACCTCGCGCATCCTCCCGTCGGCCCACACGTGCACGCTGTTGCGTCCGACCGGCTGCCGAGGCCGCAACAGCGTGCACACCCGGTGACGCGGGAGCGCAGTCCGCGCGGGCGACACGCGGGTGTCGCGTGTGTGTGGCCGCGGCTACCGTGGCGCCCATGACGGCGACGCGGCCACGGGCGTCCGGCGAGCGCACGTTCCTGCACGTGCTCGTCAACTCCGCGCTCGCGAACGTCACGACGAGCTTCCTGTGGTTCGCACTGACCTTCTGGGTCTACCTCGAGACGCGCTCGGTGCTCGCGACGGGCGTCATCGGCGGGGCGTACATGCTGTTCGTCGCGTTCGGCAGCATGCTCTTCGGCACGATCGTCGACCACCACCGCAAGCTGCGGGTGATGCAGCTGTCCGGTCTCGTCACGCTCACGGCCTTCGCGCTCGCGGGCGCGATGTACCTGCTGCTGCCGGAGCCGGCGCTGCTCGACCTGGCTGCCCCGTGGTTCTGGCTCTTCACGGCGATCATCCTGGGCGGCGCGGTGGTCGAGAACATGCGCAACATCGCGCTGTCGACGACCGTGACGATGCTCGTGCCCGACGAGCGGCATGCCAACGCGAACGGCCTCGTCGGCACCGTGCAGGGCATGACCTTCATCATCACGAGCGTGTTCTCCGGCCTCGCGATCGGTCAGCTCGGCATGGGGTGGACGATCGCGATCGCGATCGCCCTCACCGCTTTGAGCCTCGCGCACCTCGCGACGCTGCGGATGCCGGAGGACGTCGTCGCGCTCGAGGCCGACGACACCGCTCGCGGCGTCGACCTGCGCGGCTCGATCCGAGCGGTGCTCGCCGTCGGCGGCCTGTTCGCGCTCATCATCTTCTCGACGTTCAACAACCTCATCGGTGGCGTCTACATGGCGCTGATGGACCCCTACGGGCTCGAGATCTTCTCCGTCGAGATGTGGGGGCTCGTGCTCGGGGTCACGGCGACGGGCTTCATCATCGGCGGCCTCGTCATCGCGCGCTTCGGCCTCGGCAAGCGCCCGATCCGCACGCTGCTGCTCGTCGTCGTGGCGATGGGCGTGCTCGGCGCGGCGTTCGCGATCCGCGAGCACTGGTGGCTGTACGCGGGCGGCATCTGGCTGTACATGTGCTTGATCCCCGCAGCGGAGGCAGCCGAGCAGACCGTGATCCAGCGCGTCGTGCCGCTCAGCAGGCAGGGCCGCGTCTTCGGCTTCGCGATGGCGTTCGAGTCGGCCGCCGCCCCGATCACGGCCTTCCTCATCGCGCCGATCGCCGAGTTCTGGATCATCCCGTGGGCGCGCTCGGAGGAGGGCGCGGTCGCGCTCCAGCCGTGGCTCGGCACGGGCACCGCTCGCGGCATCGCACTCGTCTTCGTCGTCGCCGGTGCGGTCATGGTCGTCGCGGCGCTGCTCGCCTTCCTCACGCGCTCCTACCGGCGGATCAGCGCGTCGTACGACGAGTCGGCCCCCCAGCCAGGCGACGACGCGCAGGGCGACGACGCGCAGGGCGCCGAGCCGGCATGGGATGCGTCGGTCGCGCCCGACGGCCCGGCACCGATGCGCGGGGTCAGCGACCGCCGCGATCCCGAGCAGCGGTAGGCCGACTCCCGCTCACCCCGGGCGCACCCGGCGCTGCCAGCGGATCTCGACCACCCGCCGGGCGGTGCGCGTGCACGCGCGGCACGCGTATCTGCCGCGAGGCGCACGGAACCGCACGTGCTCGTGGCCCCCGGGGCACGACCCCACCCAGCCCGCTCGCTCGGAGGCGATCTCGCCCTGGTGCGTGCGGCCGCCGACGTAGCCGAGCTCGCGAGCCGTGCGCTGCCAGCGCGGCCCGTGCCCCGCGGCGGGGCCGGCCATCGCGTGCGCCACCTCGTGCAGCAGCGTCTGGTGCACGTCGTCGTCGTCCCACCGGGCCGCGAGGTGCTTCGAGACGGTGATGCGCCGCTGGGTGTAGTTCGTCAGCCCGGCACGCTTCGCCGCGCGATCGAAGCCGAACGTCCAGCCGTCGTCGAGATGCAGCCGGATGAGCGCCTCGGCCCACACCCGCACGCGCTCGAGATCCGCCACCGCGCTGCTCCTTCCGCTTCACACCGACCCGGCGAGCATGCCAGCCGCCCCCGACGCGGCGCGAACCGGCACGGCCCGCCTGTGGATGCGCGTCAGCGCCCGCCCCAGATCGGGTGCGTCGCGCGCGGCACGTCCTGCTCCGCGCGGATCGCCTCGGTCTGCGCGCGGTCCATCGCCACCAGCAGCGCCACCTCCGCTGCCTGCAGCTGCTCGGCCGGCAGCTCGGCCTCGCGGCACAGCTCGACCGCCACGGTGAAGTCGACGCACGCCTCGTGCCACTGGTGCAGCGCGAAGTGCACGGTGCCGCGCTGCTGCAGGGCGTGCGCCCACAGCTCGACCCAGTCGTTCGAGCGCGACTCGGCGATGAGCGCCGTGCACTCGCGCAGGGCCGTGTGCAGGTCGCCGCGCGTCTGCACGACGGATGCGCGCAGCAGCCTGGCCTCCGCGACGCGGTCGCGGGATCCAGAGGCGCGGGCCATCGACACCGCCTCGGTCGCGGCCGCGAGCGCCTCGTCGAGCCGGCCGATGCTCTCAAGCAGCCACGCGCGCTCCGACACCGCGGCGAGCGAGCGCTCGCGGCCCAGCTGGCGCAGCCTGCGGGCGACCGCCCCGACATCGACGGCGTTCCGCAGCGCGGTCTGGTCGTAGCCGATCGACTCGCTCATCCCGACATCGTGCCCCACCGGCGCCCGATCGCGCGGAGCACGCGCCGCGCGCCGCCACGAGCCCGCGGCCCGCAGCCCCAGAATCTCAACGTCGCCGGTGGTAGATCGGCGGCGTATGGGGCGTCAGCGACCACAGGCGACGTTGAGGAGCGGGGTCAGCCGAAGACGCCCCGGCCGGGCGCGGGGCTGGGGGTCGCGTCCACGTCGCGCGCGGGCAGCGCGCCGCCGAGGAAGCGCCGCAGCTCGGTG
>JBAZPY010000129.1:0-5255 GCA_041645515.1 Agrococcus sp. | reverse complement strand
TGAACGACCGAGCCGGCCGGATTTCCCACGACTGCGGGGCGGCACCGTCGCGTGTCGCGGGCGCGTGGCTATCGTGACGGTGTGCGTGAAGACGAGATCGAGAACCAGGGTGCCGGGCCCGTCGACGCAGCGACGCACGAGGGGGTCGAGCTCGTCGAGCCGTCGCCGGCCCCGAGCGACGCCCAGCACGACGACGACTTCGCCGGCGAGCCGGTCTTCCAGCAGCCGGAGCCCTCGCAGCAGGCCGGGCCGGACCGCTCGCTGAGTGCCGAGCCGCGGCCGCAGGCCGAGCCCGAGCGCCCGCGGTCACGGCGCGAGGGGGAGTGGCAGGCGTGGGCGGATGCGCTCCGGCGCGTCGGCGGCCGCAGCCCGCTCACCGACTTCATCGACACCACCGCGACGCGCATCGAGCTGTCGACGACGCATCCCGGCGGCCTCGCGCAGTTCATCACCGGACGCCCCACGGCGCTGTCGAGCCTGATCCGCGACGACCTCGCCCTGCGCGCCGCCCGTGCCGCCGCCGCCGCGATCTCGTCGAAGGGCATCGAGCTCGCCGCGGCCCGATCCATCGATGCCGTGCACCTCGGCATCGGCATGGTGCGCTTCCCGCACGCGACCGTCGACGGGCGCACCCGCGACGTCTACGGGCCGGTGCTGCTGCGCCCGCTCATGGTGCGCCGCCGCGGCCGCGACTTCGAGCTCGAGCTGCTGGGGCGCCCCTTCGTCAACCCCCGCATCGCCAGCATCCTCCACGGCCACCACGGCGTGCAGCTCGACGAGCGCCGCCTGATCCAGCTCGGCTCCGGTGAGGGCACCTTCACCCCGAACGCGGTGCTGGATGCGGTGCGCCAGGCGGCCGCGCACGTGCCGGGATTCTCGGTCGAGGCGCGACTCGTCGCATCCACCTTCGCCGACGTGGGCGAGCCGATGGTGGCCGACCTGCAGCAGCGGCCCCACGACGTGCTCGATGCCGTCCGCGGCGACGAGCAGGCGGCGTGGCGGGTGCGCGAGGGGCGCGCCGGCATCGACGAGACGCCGCAGGACCAGCGCGACCCCGAGGTCGACCGGCTCGTGCTCGACGCCGACGGCGAGCAGGACGCGGTGATCGCCGAGGCGGCCGCCGGCAACTCCATCGTCGTCGAGGCGCTGCCCGGCACCGGCCTCACGCAGACGATCGTGAACGTCGTCGCCGCGCTCGTGGGCGACGACCGCCGCGTGCTCGTCGTCAGCCCGCGCCGCGCGACGCTCCGCGACATCGCCGACCGCTTCGCCGCCACCAAGCTCGAGGCGCTCGCCGTCTCGGAGGCGACGCTGCGCCGCGACCTGATCGCCGCGATCCGCCGCATCGAGCAGAGCCCCCGCCCGGAGACCGCCGAGATCGACGAGGCGATGCTGCGGCTGCGCAAGGTGCTGCTCGACTACCGGGTGGCGCTGCAGCGCGTCGACCCCGAGCTGCAGGTCTCGGTGCTCGACGCGCTCAAGGAGCTCTCGCGGCTCGCGATGCTGCCGACGCCGCCGTCCACCCGGGCACGGCTCAGCGAGCGCGCCACCCGCGAGCTCGCGACCGACCGACCGCGCGTCGCCGCCACCATGCGCAAGGCCGCCGAGCTGGGGCAGTTCCGGTACGGGCCGAGCGACACGCCCTGGTACGGGGCGGTCTTCGCGAACGCGGGCGCCGCATCCGCCGCCTACGCCGACGCGCAGGCGCTCGCCGGGCAGGGCGTGCAGGGCGGCGACCTCGCCGCGCTGCTCGCGCAGGCGAAGCAGGTCATCGGCGACACCAAGCTGCGGCCGGCGGCGACGCTCGGCGAGCTGGGCATCCAGGTGGCGCTGCTCTCGGACGTGATGGCGACGCTCGACGTCATGACGCCGTCGATCTACGACCGCCCGCTGGGCGAGCTCATCACCGCCACGGGGCCGCGCCGCGAGGCCGTGCAGGCGCTCGGGGGCATGCAGCGCCGCCGCCTCAAGAAGCTCGCGGAGGAGTACGTGCGCCCCGGCGCGCACGTGCCCGACCTGCATGACGTGCTCGTCGCGGCGCAGCAGCAGCGCCGCCTGTGGGCGAAGTTCGCGCCCGACGGCTCGATCCCGTCGGTGCCGGCCGGTCTCGCCGCGCTCGACACCCGGCTGACCGACATCGTCGCGCGGCTCGAGCGGCTCGACGCCGCGCTTGCGCCCGACGTGCCGAGCATCGACCTGTCCTTCGACGCGCTCGAGGAGCGCATCGCCGCGCTCGCCGCCCCGAGCGACGCGCTCCAGAACATCCAGGAGCGCGCGGAGCTCATGGCCTCCGTCGAGCGCCTGGGCCTCGACGCGCTGCTCGCCGACTTCGCCGATCGGCACGTCGCCGACGACCAGATCGAGCATGAGCTCGACCTCGCCTGGTGGCAGTCGGCGCTGCAGGCGATGCTCGGCAAGGAGCGCGCGCTGCTGCGCGGCAACACCGACGTGCTGCGCCGCCTCGAGCAGGACTTCGCGCTCGTCGACGAGGCGCACGTCGACGCCTCGAGCGCCCGCCTCGCCCACCAGCTCGCAAAGCAGTGGCGGCTCGCGATCGACGACCACGCCGACGAGGCGGATGCGCTGAAGGCGCTCATCAAGGCCGGTCCGGTCGACCCCGACGAGCTGCAGCACGTCGCGCCGCACCTCACGCGGTCGCTCGCCCCAGTGTGGCTCGCGTCGCCGTACGACCTGCACCGGGTGCCCAAGCGCATCCCCTTCGACGCCGTCGTGATCGCCGATGCCGGCGCCATCACGATCGCCGAGGCGGCCGGCGCCATCAGCCGCGCGCGGCAGGTGATCGCGCTCGGCGACTCGGTGACGCAGACGCCGTCGCCGTTCGACGTGGGCATCTCGACGCTCGGCGTGCGCCCCACCGAGCAGCTCGCGAGCCCCGACGAGCTGCACGCCGAGTCGGCGCTGTCGCGGCTCGGGCAGGTGCTGCCGACGCGCCGCCTCACCCGCTCGTACCGCACCGGCGGCGCCGACCTGGTGAGCGCGGTCAACGACCGCTTCTACGAGGGCCGCATCGAGGCGCTGCCGTGGGCGGGCGCCTACCTTGGGCACGCGTCGCTGACGAGCTCGATCGTGCACGACGCGCACGGGCTGCCCGAGCAGGGCGCCGCGACGGTCGAGAGCCCCGACGCCGAGGTCGAGCGGGTCGTGCAGCTCGTCGCGCAGCACGCGCGCACGCGGCCGCAGGAGTCGCTCATGGTCGTGACTGCGAACGAGAAGCACGAGGTGCGGCTGCAGCAGGCGGTCATGGCGTCGCTCGGCGCCGGCGGCCCGCTCAGCGACTTCGTCGTCGCGGACCGCGAGGAGCCGTTCGTCATCGTCGACATCACCCACGCGAGCGCGCTCAGCCGCGACCGCGTCATCTTCTCGGTCGGCTACGGCCGCACGAAGCACGGCCGCAACGTGGACTTCGGCACGCTCGGTCAGCCCGGCGGCGAGCGGATGCTCGCGGTCGCCATGACGCGCGCGCGGAAGGCGATGCAGATCGTCACCGCGTTCGACGCGGCAGAGCTCGATCCCGAGAGGCTCGAGCATGGCGCCGCGCTGCTGCGCGAGATCCTGCTCGACATCGCCGCGGGGGAGCAGCCGAAGGCGTTCCACGGCGGCGACCCGCTGATGATCGACCTCGCGACCCGGCTGCGTCGTCGGGGGCTGCGCGCCGACGTCTCGTACGACGGGCAGCTGCCGCTCGTGGTCGCGAACGGCGGCATCTGCGCGGCGATCGAGGCCGACCACGACGACGGCGACCGCACGCTGCGCGAGGCGCTGCGCCTGCGGCCAGAGGTGCTGCGGCGATTCGGCTGGCACACGATGCGCGTGCACGCGTTCGAGCTGTTCACCGACCCGGAGGGCGTCGCCGACCGCATCGCCGAGCTCGTCGGGGCGGATGCGTCGCAGTGATGCCCGACGACGCGGGGCCGGTCGACGCCGACGGGCCGGTCGAGGGTGAGGCGCCCGCGCCGCTGGTGATCAAGCGCCGCGGCCGCCGGGTCTCGACCGAGCCCGCGCCCGGCTACACGGGCGAGCCGGCCGTGGAGCAGCACCAGTCGAGCGAGAACGACGACCGGTTGCGGCAGGACGTCCCGCCCCACTGGGGCTAACCCCTCCCGCTGGTTGAGCCGCTCCGCGCGCGCAGCTCGTTCGCCCCCTCTCGCTGGTTGAGCCGCTCCGCGCGCGCAGCGCGTTCGCCCCCTCCCGCTGGTTGAGCCGCTCCGCGCGCGCAGCGCGCTGAGCGTGTCGAAACCGGTGCGCTCCGCGGGGCGTTCGCCCCCTCCCGCTGGTTGAGCCGCTCCGCGCGCGCAGCGCGCTGAGCGTGTCGAAACCGGCTGCACCGACCCAAGCTCTGCCGAGCGAATCCGTCACTCCTGCGTCGAGTCCAGCGACACCTTCGCCACCCCGCGCAGCCGCACGGATCGCATCCCGATCGCCAGCGATGAGCACCTGGCGCTTCGCGCCTCGCTTCTCGGCCCTGGATGCGCTTCTCCATGGAGTAGGCGGCGACGGTGTCGAGCTCCTCGCCCCAGGCGAGCTCCTCGGTCAGCTCGCGGCGCGTGCACTGCGCGCCCTGGCCGTCGGCGTAACGCGAGCCAGGAACCAGGTTTCGACACGCTCAGCGCGCTTGGACTGGTCCCCGGAAGTTGGACGCGCATCTCGAAGCCTAGGTTGTGAGCGCGAGGGCTCGGTATTCGTCGGGGGTGAGGTCGCCGAGTGCGGTCGAGATCCGCTCCTGGTTGTACCAGCGCATGTAGTCGTCGAGCTCGGCGATGAACGTCTCGACGCTGTCGAACTCGTCGTGGTTGAACATCTCTTCCTTCAGGTGCCCGAAGAAGCCCTCCATGACCGCGTTGTCGAGGCAGTTGCGCTTGCGGGACATCGACTGCTGCGCCTTCCCCTCGAGGATCTTCCGCCAGGAGGCGTGCTGATACTGGAAGCCCTGGTCCGAGTGCACGATCGGCTGCTGGCCCGGCTGGAGCGTCGTCACAGCGGCCTGCAGCGCACTGTTGGTCAGCTCCAGCGTGGGTGAGACGCCTCGGGAGTAGGCGACGACCTTCCGCTCGTGCAGATCCAGCACGGGCGAGAGGAACACCTTCGTCTCGCCGATGCGGAACTCGGTCACGTCCGTGACCCACTTCTGGTTCGGGCCGTCCGCATCGAAGTCTCGCTGCAGCAGGTTCGGCGCGACCTTGCCGACCTCGCCCTTGAACGACTGGAACTTGGGTTGGCGGACCTTGCTCTTCAGG
>JBAZPY010000128.1:0-5268 GCA_041645515.1 Agrococcus sp. | reverse complement strand
CGTCTGTCCGTCGTCGACGACGACCTCCGGCTCGAGCCTCGTCGCGACGGTGGCGCGCAGCCAGCCGACGACCGCGCCCGCCTCGAAGCGGGCGCCGGGACCGCTGAGCGGCTTGCCCTGCTCACGCGCGATCAGCTGCGCCAGCGCCTCAGCGCTCGCCTCGATCTCATCCGCCGCGGCCGAGAGCGCGGCACAGCGCTCCTCGTCGCTCAGCGCGGCCCACGCGGGCTGGGCCGAACGCGCCGCCTCGATCGCGTGTTCGAGGTCGGCGACCGTCGCGCGGGGCGCGTGCGCGAACGCCTCCCCCGTCGCCGGGTCGATCACGGGCGTGCCGTGCTCGACGCTGACCGCGGCCAGCAGGCTCTCGTAGGTCTCCATCGTTCCTCATCTCTCCATCGAACGGGACCGCGCCATCGTGTCACCGACCGCACGCGCATCGACATGTCGCCTGCGCACGACGATTGCCGACGCGTGCACGCATCCTGACGGCAGGCTGCCGGCCCTCGGCTCGCTGCGGCCGGCTTCAGATGACGACCACGTCGATCAGCTCGTGGAGCGAGGCAAAGTCGTCGCCGTTCCTCGTGTAGACCGCGAGGCCGTTGGCATGGGCCGTGGCGGCGATCAGCAGGTCGGCCAGCCGGCTGCGGGGCGTCCGGCCGGCGCTCACGACGGCTGCCACCACGAGGCCGTAGCTGGTCACCGCTGCGGCATCGAAAGGCAGCGGCTCGAACCTGGACTCGACCTCCTGCAGCCGGGCCTGGCGCCTGGCAGCCTCGACCTTCGTGCCGGCGAGGTGCGGTCCGGCCGCCAACTCGGCTGCAGTGATCGCCGAGATCGCGATCTCAGCCGGCAACCTGCGAGCCACATCGGGATCGTGCCAGTCGATGACGACCGAGGTGTCCAAGAGCCCGGCGCTCATCGCTCGAGACGCTGGTCGATCGCGTGATCGGTGTCGTCCCGGAACGCGGCCGGATCGATCCGGCCAGCACGCGCGGCGAGCGCCTCGATCTCCTCCCGCGGCACGAAGGTGCGTCGCTCCCGTCGGATCGGTCGGAGCTCGGCGACGGGCTCCCCGTTGCGCGTCACGATGAAGGAGGTCCCCTCCGCGACGGCGGCCATCACCTTCGCATTCTCGTTGCGCAGCTCTCGCTGTGCGATCTCCCGTGCCACGACCCCACCGTAGCAAGTTACGCTACAGGCCGCTACGGCCTGTAGCTGCGGCTACTGCGCGACCACCGGCGCCGTCGCCTCCTCGAGCACACCCTGGGCCCAGTCGGCCGCCGCCTCGGGGGCAGCCACGGGCCCGCCGGCGTCGTGCCTGCCGTACTCGCCGACGCGGGACGCGCCGCAGGCGGCGAGCGCCTCGTCGATGAGCTCGCTGCCGCGCGAGTAGGTTCTCGTATAGCTGCGGTCGCCCATGCCGAACACGGCGTAGCGCAGGCCGACGAGGTCCGGGCGCTCCCGCAGCGCCGCGTGGAACGGCCTCGCCGCCTTCGGCACCTCGCCGTCGCCGTACGTCGAGCACACGATCAGGTGCAGCCGCGATGCGTCGAGCTCACCCGGGGTCACGTCGGCGAGATCCTGCACCTCGACGTCGGCGCGGTGCGCCAGCGCGCGTCGCAGCTCCTCGGCGACGAGCTCCGCGCCGCCCGACTCGGTGCCGAACAGCACCGTCACGGGCGCGCCGCCGCCGCGGGTCGCATCCGCCTCCGCCTGGATCTCGGGCAGCGGCAGCCCCAGGTCGGCGGCCGCCTCGAGCATCTCGGTGAGCCCGCGCAGCTTCGCCCGCGATCGGCCGGGTGCCGCGCCCAGCTGCTCCCGGATGTCGATGCGGCGCCAGCCGTCGAACGCGACCTCGCCGTCGCGGGCGGGGAGGCCCGCGGCGCCGAGCGCGATCGCACCCGTCTCGATGTCGTCGGCGATCGTGCGAGCGAGCTCGCGCGCGTCGGTGCGCTGATCGGGGATGGTGCCGCGCGGGCCGCGACGCAGCCAGCCGGCAGTGTAGAGACCGGGCTCGACGCGGCCGTCCGGGTGGGCGCCCGGCTCGGCGAGCGCGTCGTCGGCGGCGGCGAAGCCCACGGCGGTCACGACCGAGTCGGCCGTCAGCGCGATCTCGCCGTCGGCGCCGCGGAAGACCACGCGCTCGACCGAGCCGTCGCCCTCGACTCGCTCGGGCGTCAGCCCGAACCACCAGTGCACCTCGATGCGAGGAGCCGCCGGACGGTCCGCCTCGAGCAGCCGCACCGCGTCGGCGCGGGCGTCCTTGCCCGGCTCCACGGCCTCGAACTCGGCGCCGTGCACGTGGTGCGCGACACCATGGAGCCCCGCGAGCTCTCGCACCATCACGGGATCGAACTTCGCCGCGGTGGGCGCGCTGCGCCCCACGACGTGGATGATGCGCAGCCGCGCGGCGAGCAGGTCGCGCGCCTCGTCGTCGACGTCGGTGCCGTCGAGCTCGCCGAGGTCGCGGGCGAGCAGGCGCACCACGTCCATCGCGACGTTCCCGTGACCGACCACGACCGTCGCCTCGCCGAGCGACGGCGCCCGGCCCTCGTCGGGGTGGCCGTTCAGCAGCCGCGTGATGCGACCGGCGCCGTGCACGCCCTCCAGCTCGCAGCCCGGCAGGCCGAGCCCGCGGTCGACTCGCAGCCCGGTGGCGAGCACGACGGCGTCGTACGCGGAGCGCAGCTCGTCGAGCGAGACGTCGGTTCCTGCTCCAGCGCCGACGCGCAGATTGCCGCGGAAGCGCACGCCCTCGTGCAGGAACAGCCGGTCGAACTGCCGGGCGACCGACTTCGTGCCGTGGTGGTCGGCGGCGACGCCGGAGCGGATGAGGCCGTAGGGCACCGGCAGTGCGTCGATGACGTCGAGCTCGGCGCCCGGGAAGCGGCGGCGCAGCGCCTGCGCCGTGAAGCTGCCGGCCGGCCCCGAGCCGACGATGCCGATGCGCGGCTGCAGCGCCTCGGCGGCGACCGGTGCGGCGGCGGAGCGGGACGTCACCGACGACCAGCGCACGGGCATCTTCAGCATGCCGCGGAAGACCCATCCGCCGATCTCTGCGGGGTCCTCGGGCACCAGCTCTAGGCCTCGGAGCCGCTCGAACAGCATCGGCAGCGCCACGTCGGCGATCTCGGACCTGGCGACCCAGGCGCCGAGGCAGACGTGCACGCCCTTGCTGAACGCCAGGTGCGGCTTGACCTCGCGGCGGATGTCGAAGGCGGATGCGTCGTCCCAGACGCGCTCGTCGCGGTTGGCGGAGAGGATGCAGATGCCCAGTCGCGCGCCGGCTGGCAGCCGCACGCCGGTGAGGTCGACCTCGCGCGTGGTCTGGCGGGAGTAGAGCCCGATCGGAGCGATCCAGCGCAGCGTCTCGTCGAAGGTCGCGTGCCACAGACTGGGGTCGGCCTCGACCGCACGGCGCTGCTCGGGGTGCTGTAGCAACCCCCAGGCCGCGACGCCGAGCACATCGCGCGGCTCGTTGAGGCCGCCGCCGATCGTCATCTTCACGTTGGCGCGGATGCGCTCCATCGGCATCTCGTAGTCGGGGATGCGCAGCAGCTGCGAGAGCAGCGACTCGTTCGGGTTACCTGCGTGCCACTGCAGCATCTCGTCGAGTGCGACATCGACCTCGTCGAACGACTGCTTGCCGAGCGCCCAGACGCCGGGGTCGTCGGCGTAGTTGCCGGTCGCGTCGATCAGGGTCTGCGACCAGCGCTGCATGTCCTGCTGCGTGACGTTGTGCAGGCCGATGATCTGTCGCAGGCTCTCGGCGGCGAAGGGCGCGGCGAAGTCCCAGATGAGGTCGGCGCCATGGCCCCGCTCGATCATCAGGTCGAGGAAGTGCTCGGCAGTGCGCTCGAACACTGCTCGCCAGTGGCGCTTGACGACGCCGGGCCGCAGCGTCGGCTGCCATGCCTTCCGCTCGAGGTAGTGCTCGGGGTCGTCGCGCCGCAGCATCGAGTGGCCCATGGCACGGATCTGCAGCGAGCCCTGCTCGTTCGCCGAGTAGAGGGTCTGGTCGAGCTCCGTCTCGTGCACGGCGGCGTACGACGTGATGAGATACCGGCCCACCTGCGGCACCCAGTGCACGCCGCCCTCGGCGCGCAGCCGCTCGTAGATGGGGAACGGGTCGCGGTGCAGGTCGGGGATCGTCACCCAGTCGGCGACAGGAGCTTCGTTGCTCGGCATGGCACTTCCTCGTGGTCGGCGCTTCCTCTCGAGTGTCCCGCGCCGCCATACTCTTGAAAAGCGGATTGATCGCACGTTCAACGTCGGATGGACCGAATTATGACGACCTTCGATGCGCCCTCGTTCACGCTGCGCCAGCTCTCGTTCCTGGTCTGCGCGGCGGAGGAGGGCACCGTCGCCGGCGCCGCCGCACGGCTGCACGCCTCGCCTTCGGCCGTCTCCGAGGCGCTCACCGAGCTCGAGCGCTCGCTCGGGGCGACGCTGATGGTGCGCCGGCGCGCGAGGGGGCTGACGCTCACCAGCACCGGGGCGGATGTCGTGGGTCGCGCCCGCGCGCTGCTCGCCGCGTCGCGCGAGCTCGAGTCGTCGCTGCGTGCGGCACCGGGCGAGCTGGTCGGGCCCATCACGATCGGCTGCTACCCGACGCTCGCGCCCACGGTGCTGCCGCCGATCCTGCAGGGCTTCGGCCGCGCGCATCCGCGGGTCGAGCTCGAGATCGTCGAGGCCACGCACGACCGGCTGAAGGGCCGGCTCGAGTCGGGGCAGATCGACGTGGCGTTCGTCTACGACACGCTCGTGCCCGGCGAGCCCCGCCGCGCCCGGCTCTTCGAGCTGCCCGCGCACGCCGTGCTGGCTGCCGACGACCCGCTCGCCGCCGAGCCGACCGTACGCCTCGAGCAGCTCGTCGATCGCGACCTCATCCTGCTCGACGCGCCGCCGTCGAGCGAGCACACGATGTCGCTCTTCGCGGCACAGGGGCTCGTGCCGCGCGTGCGGCATCGCGTGCAGAGCTACGAGGCGGTGCGCGCGCTCGTGGGCCGCGGGCTCGGCTACGGCATCCTCGTGCAGCGGCCGGCGAACCAGGCGAGCTACGAGGGCTACCCTGTGGCCATGCTGGAGATCGTGCCCGAGGTGCCGACCATCGGGATCGACGTCATCTGGCCGGCCTCGCCGGAGCCCACCGAGCGCACCCGGGCGCTCATCGCCTTCGCGCGCTCCCTCTCCTGGCCGCAGCCGCGATGAGCGCGCACGACCGCGCCCTCCACGGCGGCTCCCTCCTTTGGGGCATCAAGGCATCGC
>JBAZPY010000127.1:0-5351 GCA_041645515.1 Agrococcus sp. | reverse complement strand
TCAGCTGCTCGCGATCGCGCTCTACTTCGCCGCGATGATCGGCATCGGCATCTACGCCGCGCGCAAGACCAAGAACCACGAGGACTACATGCTCGCCGGCCGCGAGCTGAGCCCGGTCACCGCGGCGCTGTCCGCGGGAGCGTCAGACATGTCGGGCTGGCTGCTGCTCGGCCTGCCCGGAGCCATCTACGCCGCGGGCCTGATCGAGGCGTGGATCGCGATCGGCCTGACGATCGGCGCCTACCTCAACTGGAAGCTCGTCGCGCCGCGCCTGCGCGCCTACACCGAGGTCGCCCGCAACTCCATCACGATCCCGAGCTTCTTCGAGAACCGCCTCCGCGACCGCTCGAGGGCCCTGCGCATCGTCTCGGGCCTCATCATCCTCATCTTCTTCACCTTCTACGTCTCCTCCGGCATGGTCGCCGGCGGCGTCTTCTTCGAGTCGACGTTCGGCGCGAACTACATCTGGGGCATGCTGCTCGTCAGCGGCGTCACGCTGCTGTACACGCTCTTCGGCGGGTTCCTCGGGGCATCGCTCACCGACGTCGTGCAGGGCGTGATGATGTTCCTCGCACTCATCATCATCCCGGTCATCGCCTTCGTCACGGTCGGCGGCCTGCAGGGCGTGCAGGAGGGCATCACGGCCTCCGGCGCGGAGCTGTCCGGTCTGATCCCGGCCGACGTCGACGGCATGGTGATCCTCGGGATCATCTCTTCGCTCGCCTGGGGCCTCGGCTACGTCGGCCAGCCGCACATCATCGTGCGCTTCATGGCGCTGAAGTCGGTCGCCGCTGCGCGGCCCGCGCGCCGGATCGGGCTCAGCTGGATGATCATCTCGCTGGTCGGCGCGGTGATCTCTGGCTTCGTCGGCATCGCCTACATCCAGCAGTCGGGCATGGAGCTCGCGAATCCCGAGACCGTCGTGCTCGCGATGTCGCAGGCCCTGCTGCACCCGTTCGTCGCCGGCCTCGTGCTCGCCGCGGTGCTCGCGGCCATCATGTCGACGCTCTCGAGCCAGCTGATCGTCTGCTCCTCCGCGCTCGTCGAGGACCTCTTCCAGGTCTTCGTCAAGCGGCAGCCCTCTCAGAAGGTGCTCGTGCTGCTGGGCCGGGCGTGCGTGCTCGCCGTCGCCGCGATCGCGGCGGTGCTCGCGATCAGCCCGTCCGACACCATCCTCGGGCTCGTCGGCTTCGCCTGGGCCGGCTTCGGCGCCGCCTTCGGACCGATCGTGCTGCTGAGCCTCTTCTGGCGGAGGCTCACGAACTGGGGCGCGCTCGCCGGCATGATCGTCGGCGCCGCGACCGTCTTCATCTGGGACGCGATCGAGCAGGCGACCGAGATCGGCTTCTTCACGCTCTACGAGATCGTGCCGGGCTTCCTGCTCAACCTGCTGGTGGCCATCGTGGTGAGCCTCGTGGTGCACCGCCACGACGGCGAGGTCGACGAGGAGTTCACCCGCACCGGGAAGATCGTCGCGCTGAAGCCCGGCGAGGAGCTCCCGGTGTCGCGCGCCGCGGCGGCCGACCGCAACATGCTGCCCTGAGCCGACCGGGCGGGCGGCGCCTGCCGCCCGCCCCGCGGCTCGACCCGAGCGGGCAAGCGCCCTTCTCCGGTACGGCGTTGCGGGTGCAGCCCGCTGGGACCCGCAAGTCGGTACCGGAAGCGAGCGCCGGCGATCGCGAGCGTCGGACGGGACCCCGGCCGAACCGCTACCGCCGCGGGTCGATCATCGTGATGCCGGCCGCGGTCGTGCGGTCGAACCCGGGCAGCAGCGCGCCGGCCTCCTCGAGCCCGACGGTGCGCTCGACGAGCCGCTGCGGCTCCAGCACCCCGCGCTCGATCAGCGCGAGCATCCCGGGGTAGTCGCCCGCCGCCATGCCGTGGCTGCCGAGCAGATCGAGCTCCCAGGCGATCACCCGCGACATCGGCACGCGAGGATGCCCGTCCACCGGCGGCAGCAGGCCGATCTGCACGTGCCGGCCGCGACGGCGCAGGCTCAGCACCGCATCCGCGCACGTCTGCTCGCTGCCGACCGCGTCGACGGCGACGTGGCCGCCGCCGCCCGCGATCGCCGCGATCTCGGCCGGCACGTCGCGGCCGTCCGCGAGCACGACGTGCTCGGCGCCCAGGCTGCCGGCGAGCGCGAGCGCGGCGGGGTTGCGGTCGACGGCGATCGCGCGGGCGCCGAGCGCGCGGGCGATCATGATCGCGCTCAGCCCGACCCCGCCGGCCCCGATCACGGTCACCCACTCCCCCGGCGCCACCCGCGCCCGGCCCACGAGCGCCCGGTAGGCGGTCGCGAAGCGGCAGCCGAGGCTTGCTGCGGTCGCGAAGTCGACTCCGTCGGGGATGGCCACGAGGTTCGCGTCGGCCGCGTGCAGCGCGACGCGCTCGGCGAACGAGCCCCAGTGCGTGAAGCCGGGCTGCTCCTGCGACGGGCACACCTGCGCGTCGCCCGCGAGGCACCACTCGCACCGACCGCAACCGCAGACGAACGGCACGGTCACGCGATCGCCCACCGCCCAGCGCTGCACCCCCTCGCCCACCGCCGACACGACGCCCGCGAGCTCATGCCCCGGGACGTGCGGGAAGGCGATGTCGTCGTGGCCGGCCCACGCGTGCCAGTCGCTGCGGCACAGCCCCGTCGCCATCACCCGCACCACGACCCCGCCGGGCGGCGCGATCGGCTCCGGCACGTCCGTGACCCTGGGCGTGCTGCGGACGGCGTCGAGGAGCAGGGCGCGCATGCCACGATCCTGGCAGGGCGCGAGCATACGCCGGGCGCGCCGCGGCGGCGCACTCGGGACGATCACGCCGGCGTGATAGGACTGCATGCGTGGATGAGCCCGACGAGCACGGCCCCGAGATCACCTACGACGAGCAGCGCTACCCCGCGCGGCCCCGTCGCCTGCGCCCGCGCGACCAGTTCCGCGGCGGCAGCGTGCGGCGGTTCCGCACCGACCCGCGCACGGCGAACGGATCGAATCCGTCCTACGTGGAGTGGCTCGTGCGGCAGTCGATGCTCAAGGACGCCGACGTCCTGAGCCGGCAGCTGTCGGGGCAGCCGTCGATGTGGCGCAACCCGTACGCGCGCCCGGATTCGCGCCGCGCGATCGGCGTCAGCGACGTGTGGTTCACCGCCTACCCGATCTCGCTCATCACGCGCCCGGGCCAGTCGTTCCTCGACGCGCTCGGCGAGGAGGCGCTCTGGGAGGCCTTCGAGCACGTCGGCATCAACGGTCTCCACACCGGGCCGGTGAAGCGCGCCGGCGGCATCACCGGCTGGCACGAGACGCCCAGCGTCGACGGCCACTTCGACCGCATCAGCACGCAGATCGACCCGGCCTTCGGCGACGAGGATGCGTTCCGTCGTCTCTCGGATGTCGCCGACGCGCACAACGGCAGCGTCATCGACGACATCGTGCCCGGCCACACGGGCAAGGGCGCCGACTTCCGGCTCGCGGAGATGGCGTTCAAGGACTACCCCGGCATCTACCACATGGTCGAGATCCCGCCGGAGGACTGGCACCTGCTCCCGGATGTGCCGGAGGGCCGGGATGCGGTCAACCTCGACCCGTCGTGCGAGCGCGAGCTCAGCGACCGCGGCTACATCATCGGCGAGCTGCAGCGCGTCATCTTCTACGTGCCCGGCGTCAAGGAGACGAACTGGAGCGCGACGGCGCCCGTGCTGGGCGTCGACGGCGTCGAGCGCCGCTGGGTGTACCTGCACTACTTCAAGCAGGGGCAGCCGTCGATCAACTGGCTCGACCCGACGTTCGCGGGCATGCGGCTCGTCATCGGCGACGCGCTCCACTCGCTCGGCGACCTGGGCACGAGCGCCCTCCGCCTCGACGCCAACGGCTTCCTCGGGGTCGAGAAGGCCGCCGAGGGCCTGCCCGCCTGGTCGGAGGGGCATCCGCTCTCGCACGCGGCGAACCACATCATCGCCGGCATGGTGCGCAAGGTCGGCGGCTTCACGTTCCAGGAGCTCAACCTCACGATCGAGGACATCCGCGACACGAGCGCCGTCGGCGCCGACCTGTCGTACGACTTCGTCAGCCGGCCCGGGTACCACCACGCGCTCGCCACCGGCGACACGGAGTTCCTGCGGCTCACGCTCACGACGTCGCTCGAGCTCGGCGTCGAGCCGGTGGGGCTCGTGCACGGCATGCAGAACCACGACGAGCTCACCTACGAGCTCGTCCACTGGGCGACGCTGCACCGCGACGACCAGTACCCCTTCCGGCACGAGGAGGTCAGCGGCGCCCAGCTCGCCGAGACGATCCGCGCAGAGCTCACCGAGAAGCTCACCGGCGCGGCCGACTACAACCGCGTCTTCACGCAGAACGGCATCGCCTGCACCACGACGTCGCTGATCGCGGCGACGCAGGGCTTCGAGCGGCTCGACGACATCACCGACGAGGCGATCCCGGGCATCCGCGACGCGCACCTGCTGCTCGCGAAGTACAACGCGTGGCAGCCAGGGGTCTTCGCGCTCTCGGGCTGGGACCTCACCGGCATGCTGACGGTCCCCGCCGAACAGGTGGAGGACCTGATCCGCACGGGCGACACCCGCTGGATCGAGCGCGGCGCGCACGACCTGCTCGACGCCTTCCCCGACGCCACGACATCGACCTCGGGGATGCCGCGCGGGCGGGCGCTCTACGGCTCGCTGCCGGCGCAGATCGAGCAGCCCGACTCGTTCGTGAACGGGCTCGCCGAGGTGCTCCGGATCCGCCGCTCGCACGGCGTCGCGACCGCGACGCAGCTCGACGTGCCCCACGTCGCGCACCCGAGCATGCTCGTGCTCGTCCACCGGCTCGACGACGGCGACCGCACGGATGCGGACGCACGCGTGCAGGTGACGGTGCTCAACTTCTCGGGCGAGCCGGTCGACGGCACGGTGCACTCGGAGGCGCTCACGACCCAGTGCACGGTCGTCGATGCGGCGACGGGCGACAGCATCGGCCACGTCGACGACCTGCAGAGCTTCAGCGTGAGCCTGCCGCCGTACGGCGGGCTCTTCCTCACGCTCGAGCCGATCGTGCAGGACGGCTGAGTCGGGCGGATGGCGAAGCGTCGCGCCAAGCGCACCGATCCGGCGTCCGAGCCGGAGCAGATCACCGTCGTCGTCTGCCGGGGTGGCGACTGCGGAAGCCGCCGCAAGCATCCCCAGGTCGACCACGGCGCGCAGCTGGAAGCGTTCCGCGCGCTCGTGCAGCAGGGGGTCGCCGTGGTGCCGAGCAAGTGCCTGGATGCGTGCGAGCACTCGAACGTCGTGGTGGTGATGCCGGGAGCCGCGGGCGCCGATGCCGGTGCCGGGCCGGCGTGGATCGGCGAGGTCATCGACC
>JBAZPY010000126.1:0-5382 GCA_041645515.1 Agrococcus sp. | reverse complement strand
ACCTCCAGGAGATCGACATCGCCCGCTACCGTGCGCTCATCGAGCGCCTCGGCCTGCGCCGCTAGCCTTCCGAGCGTTCCAGAAGGGCCGTCCTCACGGGGGCGGCCCTTCGCCGTGACCGCACCGGATGCCCAGCCTCCTGGGGTTCCGGGGCCCGTGCTGATAGCCTGTTCGAGGCCGCGTCTGCGGCCGTCGTGCGCCCGATTCGCACCTGCTCGAGAGCTGGTCGTTGGTGGAGGGTGCCGAAGTCGCCTTCGGCGCTCTCCACTGATGACCACTCCGTGCCGCGATCGGCGCACGTCTCCCATGTCGTGCCCTCACGGGCACAGGAGAGGAGTGACCTTCATGGAAGGTCCCGAGATCACATTCGCCGAGGCCGTCATCGACAACGGCCGCTTCGGCAAGCGCACCGTCCGCTTCGAGACCGGCCGCCTCGCGCAGCAGGCGCAGGGCGCGGCCGTCGCGTACATCGACGAGGAGACGATGCTGCTGAGCGCCACGAGCGTCTCGAAGCACCCGAAGGACAACTTCGACTTCTTCCCGCTCACGGTCGACGTCGAGGAGCGCATGTACGCCGCGGGCCGCATCCCCGGCTCGTTCTTCCGTCGCGAGGGCCGCCCCTCGACCGACGCGATCCTGACCTGCCGCCTCATCGACCGGCCGCTGCGCCCGTCGTTCGTGGAGGGCATCCGCAACGAGGTCCAGGTCGTCGTCACCGTGCTCGCGATCGAGCCCGACGAGCTGTACGACGTGCTCGCCATCAACGCCGCGTCCATGTCGACGCAGCTCTCCGGCCTCCCGTTCGACGGCCCGATCGGCGGCGTCCGCGTCGCCCTCATCGACGGCCAGTGGGTCGCCTTCCCCAAGCACTCGCAGCTCGAGCAGGCCGTGTTCAACATGGTCGTCGCCGGCCGCGTGGTCACCGACGCCGCCGGCGCCGAGGACGTCGCGATCATGATGGTCGAGGCCGAGGCCACCGACAACGCCTGGGAGCTCATCCAGGGCGGCGCCGTGAAGCCCACCGAGGAGATCGTGTCGCAGGGCCTCGAGGCCGCGAAGCCCTTCATCAAGCAGCTCGTCGCCGCGCAGGCCGAGGTCGCCAAGACCGCAGCCAAGCCGACGCAGCAGTACCCGCTGTTCCCGCCGTACTCCGACGAGGCCCTCGAGGCCGTCCGCGGCATCGCGAAGGACCGCCTCGGCGAGGTCTACCGCATCGCGGGCAAGATCGAGCGCCAGGATGCCGACGACCAGCTCAAGGAGCAGGTCAAGCAGGAGATCGCCCAGCGCATCGAGCGCGGCGAGCTCGACCCGAGCATCGCGACGCAGGTCTCCGGCGCCTACAAGGCGGTGACGAAGGAAGTCGTCCGCGGCCGCATCCTCACCGACCAGATCCGCATGGACGGCCGCGGCCTCGCCGACATCCGTCCGCTCGACGCCGAGGTGGCGGTCGTGCCGCGCGTGCACGGCTCCGCGATCTTCCAGCGCGGCGAGACGCAGATCATGGGCATCACGACGCTCAACATGCTCAAGCTCGAGCAGCAGATCGACTCGCTCAGCCCTGTCACGACGAAGCGCTACATGCACAACTACAACTTCCCGCCCTACTCGACCGGTGAGACCGGCCGCGTGGGCAGCCCGAAGCGGCGCGAGATCGGGCACGGCGCGCTCGCCGAGCGCGCGCTCATGCCGGTGCTGCCGAGCCGTGACGAGTTCCCCTACGCGATCCGTCAGGTCTCGGAGGCGCTCGGCTCGAACGGCTCGACGTCGATGGGCTCCGTCTGCGCCTCGACGCTCGCGCTGCTGAACGCCGGTGTGCCGCTGCGGGCGCCGGTCGCGGGCATCGCGATGGGCCTCGTCAGCGACACGGTCGACGGTGAGACCCGCTACGCGGCGCTCACCGACATCCTGGGCGCCGAGGACGCGCTCGGCGACATGGACTTCAAGGTCGCCGGCACGCCCGAGTTCATCACGGCGATCCAGCTCGACACGAAGCTCTCGGGCCTGCCCGCCTCGGTGCTCCACGGCGCGCTGACGCAGGCGAAGGAGGCGCGCACGAAGATCCTCGAGGTGCTCAACGCCGCCATCGACGCCCCCGACGAGATGGCGCCCACCGCGCCGCGCGTCATCAGCGTGCAGATCCCGGTCGACAAGATCGGCGAGCTGATCGGCCCGAAGGGCAAGACGATCAACCAGATCCAGGACGACACGGGCGCCCAGATCTCGATCGAGGACAACGGCACCGTCTACATCGGCGCCGTCGACGGCCCCTCGGCGGAGGCCGCGCGCGCCGCGGTCAACGCGATCGCGAACCCGCTCAACCCCGAGCTCGGCGAGCGCTACCTCGGCACGGTCGTGAAGACCGCGTCGTTCGGCGCCTTCATCTCGCTGCTGCCGGGCCGCGACGGGCTGCTCCACGTCACCGCGATGCGCGCCCTCAACGGCGGCAAGCGCATCGAGGCCGTCGAGGACGTCGTCTCGATCGGCCAGAAGATCCAGGTCGAGATCACGAAGATCGACGACCGCGGCAAGCTCTCGCTCGAGGTCGTCGACGACTCGGCTCCGGCCATCGCGCCGGCCGAGGAGTCGGCGGAGTCGGCAGCCTCGGCCGAGTAGTCGCACGAACCGGATGCCCTCACCCGACCGGGTGGGGGCATCCGTCGTCTGCGCCGCGGTGCTGTCCCCGCCGTGCGGCGCCCACTGTCCTAGGCTGGACGGATGCCCGCCGTCCCGCTCCCGCTCGAGACCCCCGAGATCGCCATCGCCGCAGCCGGCGGCGCGCTCGTCCGCCGCAGCCTGCTGCCGAGCGGCGTGCGCGTGCTCACCGAGCGCGTGCCGGGTGCGCTGAGCGCCACCGTCGGCTTCTGGGTGCCGGTCGGCTCGCGCGACGAGCGGGCCGACGCCCGCGGCGCGACCCACTTCCTCGAGCACCTGCTCTTCAAGGGCACGCCGACCCGGACCGCGTTCGACATCGCGGTCGCGTTCGACGAGGTCGGCGGCGAGCACAACGCGCTCACCGCGAAGGAGTACACCTGCTACTACGCGAAGGTGCGCGATCGCGACCTGCCGATGGCGGTCGACGTGCTCGCCGACATGGTGACCTCCTCGCTGCTCGACCCGGACGAGTTCGAGCGCGAGCGCGACGTCATCCTCGAAGAGCTCGCGATGGCCGACGACGACCCGGGCGACGTGGCGGGGGAGCGGCTGAGCGAACTCGTCCACGGCCTCGAGGCGCCGCTCGGCCGACCGATCGGCGGCACTCCCGCATCCATCGCCGAGGTGTCGCGCGACCGCGTCGCCGAGCACTACCGCGAGCACTACGGCCCCGGCGACCTCGTGGTCACCGTCGCGGGCGCCGTCGACCACGACGTCGTGGCCGAGCAGCTGCAGCTCGCGCTCGCCCGCTACGGGTGGTCGCTCGACGCCGGCCGCCCACGCCCGCGCCGCGACAGCGTCGTGCCGCCGTACGCCGCCGGCGGGCTCACCGTGGTGCAGCGCCCGCTCGAGCAGGTGAGCCTCATGATCGGCACGCCCGGCATCACCGCGACCGATCCGCGCCGCGGCACGATGGCGGTGCTCAACGCGGTGCTCGGCGCCGGCATGTCGTCGCGGCTGTTCCAGGAGATCCGCGAGAAGCGCGGCCTGGCCTACTCGGTCTACTCCTTCGCATCCGGCTATGCCGACGCGGGGATCATGGGCATGGCCGCGGCATGCGCGCCGCGCAAGACGCTCGAGGTCGCGCAGCTCATGCTCGACGAGCTCGAGCGGCTCGCCGACGGCGCGAGCGACGAGGAGCTGCGGCGCGCGAAGGGGCAGCTCGCGGGCGGCTCGGCGCTCGCCCTCGAGGACTCCGACACGCGGATGTCGCGGCTGGGGCGCGCGGAGCTGACGCTCGGGGAGTTCCTCGACATCGACGCGACGCTCGAGCGCATCGATCGCGTCACCGACGCCGACGTCCGCGCGCTCGCGGCGGAGCTCGCATCCGGGCCGCGATCGATCGCCGCCGTCGGCCAGGTGCCCGACGGCCTGGATGCACGGGTCGTGTCCCCCGGCTCGGCTAGGGTGGACGGAGCGGCCGCGGCCGCTTCCTGACGAAGCCAGGGCCGCCCACTCCCTGCACCGATCGGCGCGCCGACGCGCCTGGAGGAACCATGGCGCACCTGCTCTACCTGATCCGGCACGGCGAGCAGGTCGACGCCGAGCACGGCGTCGAGGACGGCAGGCTCTCGCCCCGCGGGGTCCGGCAGGCGCACGCGATCGCGCAGCGGCTCTCGGGCGTGCACTTCCACCACGCCTGGACGTCGCCGCTGCTGCGGGCGACCGAGACGGCGGCGATCATGCAGGAGCGGCTGCCGGCGGTGGAGTTCGAGCCGTCCTCGCTGCTGCTCGACTGCATCCCCTCTGGGCTCGAGCACGACACGCCCGTCGGCTACCAGCGCTTCCTGAAGGGCGTGCGCACCGTCGACGCGGAGGCGGGCGCCGCGCAGATGCACGACGCCGCCGAGCACTGGCTGCGGCCGTCCCGCGGCGACGTCAACGAGCTGCTCGTCACCCACAACTTCGTCATCGGCTGGTTCGTGCGCGAGGTCATGCAGTCGCCCAACTGGCAGTGGATGAGCCTCAACCAGGCCAACTGCGGACTGACGATCCTGCGCCGCCGCTCGGGCAAGCCGCCGCAGCTCGTGGTGCACAACGACCTCGGCCACCTCCCCGCGGAGGACCGCACGGGCCTCCCCATCCCGCAGCCCTACTGACCCGCCAGTTGATGCTTTGCGTCCGAGTTGATCTGCATTCGGACGCAAACCCTCAACCCTCCCGCCGCGCCCACCCACGGGTTGATGCTTTGCGTCCGAGTTGCCCTGCACTCGGACGCGGACCCTCGACAGCCGTCGTCGAGGCATCATCCACAGGCGCCGGATGCGTCGCAGCGGCCGGGCGGGCCGTCGCGGCATGGTGCGCGCATGGCAGGAAGCATCGACATCCCAGAGCTGGGCGACGAGCGCTCCGTGGGCGTCGCGGCACTGCGTGCGCGCGGCATCAGCGAGAAGCGGCTGCGCTCGCGCAGCATCGCCCGGCCGTTCCGTGGGATCCGCGCCGAGTCGCTCGAGTCGAGCCTCGCGGGCCGAGCGAGGCAGTACGCGCCGCGGCTCAAGCCGGGCCAGGCCTACGGCGGCGCCGCGGCCGCGGCTGTGTGGGAGCTGCCGCTGCCCGACTGGTGCGATGAGGCGCCAGTGACCGTGGTCGTCCCGAGAGGAGCCAACCGCCCTCGGACCGCGGGCATCGAGAGCGTCTCGCTCGTCGCGGACCGGTTCGTGGTGCAGCGCGTGGACGACCTGCCGGTGACATCACCGGTGCTCACGCTCTGCACCCTCTCCCGAGTCCTCG
>JBAZPY010000125.1:0-5403 GCA_041645515.1 Agrococcus sp. | reverse complement strand
GACGCGGTGCCGCCGTACGAGGTGTCGGCGTCGTTCCCGAGCGGCCACACCCTCAACGCCGTCGCCATCCTGGGCGTCATCGCCTACCTGCTCATCCTCCGCAGGCACACGGCGTGGTCGAGAGCCCTCATCATCGTCGTCGCGGTGCTCGCGACCGTGCTGGTCGCCGCGAGCCGCGTGTACCTCGGTCACCACTGGGTGACGGATGTCGTGGCGGGCTGGGCGCTCGGCGCCGCCTGGTTGGCGCTCGTCATCACCGCGCATCGCCTCTACCTGACGTCGAGGCTCCGGCACGACGAGCAGCGGAAGCCGCTGACGCAGCAATGATCCAATAGTCCCGGATCGGGTATGTTGATCGCGTGCCGTCGCCGATGAACGAGACCTCCTTCTGGATCCTGACCGCGCTCGCCGAAGGGCCGCGGCACGGGTACGCGATCCTCGGTGCTGTGACATCGCTGAGCGACGGCGCGGTCTCCCTGAGGATCACCACCCTCTACGCGGCGCTCGAGCGGCTGGAGCAGTCCGCGCAGATCGCCCGCGCGGGCGAAGAGGTCGTCGCGGGTCGGGCTCGCCGCTACTACGCGCTCGCTCCCGAGGGCCGCGCGGCGCTCGAGGCAGAGGTGGAGCGGCTTCGCGTCCGGACGGACGCCGCCCGTGCCGCGCTCCGCCGCGCCGCGGCGACGAGCTGGGCGAGTGCCTGATGGCGAAGGATCGGGACGCCGCGTTCCGCAGGCTGCTGCGGTGGTATCCCGCGGGCTGGCGAGCGCAGCACGCCGAGCCGATGCTCGGGATGCTCGCGGACGACGCCGATGCGCGCGGCGCGACGCGACCCAGCGCATCCGACGCGTGGTCGATCCGCGTGCACGGTCTCGGCGAGCGACTCGACGGGCGGGTCGCGCTCCTCCTCGCCGCGGTGGCGCTCGCGGTCGCGGTCGCGGGCGGGGCGCTCGTGCTGCTCCCGATCGGAGCAGCGCCGTGGCTGTCGATAGGATACGCGCTGGGAGGCCTCCTCGCGCCCGCGCTCGCGTCGCTCGCGCTCGCGGCGCTGCTGCGCGAGACGCGAGTGCTGGGCGCGCCAGCTGCGGTCGTGGCCTCGCTCACGAGCATCGCCGCCTGGGCGCTGGCTGGCGGCGCGCAGGTTGCGTGGTCGCTGGCGTTCCACGAGGCGGATGCCGGCGCACCGGCGAGCCTCGCCGGCGGCCTCGCGGTGCTGCTCGCGCTCGCCGCGCTCGCCTGCGGCGCGGCGGCCCTCACCCCGATCTGGATCGCGGTGCTCGGGCCTGGACGGGCGCGGCGGCCGCGCTGGACGGCTGCTGCGCTGCTGTCGCTGCTGTGTGCTGCATCGCTCGGGGTGTTCGCGATGATGCCCTCCGGCGGCGTCGTCGTCGCGGTGGCTGTGCTGCTCGCCGCGGTCCGTGCGCGAGCGCAGCAGCAGTCGGTCGCGGAGGTCGAGCGAGTCCCGGTGGCATCGCCGGTGCCCCCGCGGACCGCGCTGCCGACCCCGCTTTGGAGCGCGCGATCGACCGTCGTGCTGACGCTGCTCGGCGTCATCGGCGTCGGGTGCATCGGGTTCGCGCTGTCGGGGTCATCGGTGCCCGCTGCGGGGCTCGACGCGACACAGGCCATGAACGCGGGCCTCGCGGCGGGCTCCGCGGTCGCGATCCTCACGGTCCTCTGCGCCCCGCGACTCGCGCTGCCGCGACTGCGCGCTCGAGCCCGCGTGCCCGCGCTGCTCGTGGCGCTCGGCGTGGGCGGAGGAGCCGCAGCGCAGCTGCTGGGCGCCGAGTCCGCGATCCAGTGGCCGGTGCTGCTCGTCGCAGCGCTCCCCGTCGGTGCCGCGGCGGCGCTGGTGTCGCTGCCGCACCTGCCCGGCGGATGGGTGGCCAGGGCAGCCACGGCCGCCGGCGTGGGGGCGGCGGCGGCCATCGTCGCCGGTCTGCCAGTCGTGATGACGGCACCGTTCTGGGCGCCCGTGCTCGCGGTGGTGGCGTCGATCCTCGCCGCCCGCCGGCGACGCGGGGGCTCGCGCTCGGTTGCGGCAATCGGGAGCGTCTGAGCCGGAGCCGCGAGCGGTCGGGCCGACTCGGCGGCGGTGCGCCCGGCGGCGCTCACCACGCCGCCAGCGAGCATGCAGGAGCCGACGAGGTACGGCACGATTTGGCTGCGATGGGGCGCTGCGCGAAGACCGCGGCCTCGTGATGCCCCGCTGGAGCTTCGTCGGCGCGGCGTCGTTGTCGCCGGCGATGTTCCCCGGTGCGTGCTCTGTGAGCGTCGAACCAGCGCAGGACGGCAGGACTCCGAGCGCCCCGAAGACCTCGCCCGGTACGCTCCCGAGCATGAGCCCGAGCACGCCGTTCCTCTCGGTCGACCTCGAGCGCATGCAGGCGAACATCGCCCGCACCGCCGACGCCGCCACCGCCCGCGGGCTCGCGCTGCGGCCCCACGCCAAGACCCACAAGTGCATCGAGATCGCGCGGATGCAGCTGGCCGCCGGTGCCGTCGGGCTCACGGTCGCGACGGTGGGGGAGGCCGAGGTCTTCGCCGCCGCGGGCCTCGACGACCTCTTCATCGCCTATCCGCTCTGGGTCGACGCCGATCGCGCCGCGCGCCTCAGCCACCTCGCCGCGGTCGGCGCCAACATCGCGATCGGGGTCGACTCCGTCGCCGGCGTCGAGCGCATCACGCGCGCCGGCCTCGCGGGCCGCATCGCAGTGCGCATCGAGATCGACGCCGGGCATCACCGATCCGGATGCATGCCGGGGCTCGCCGGCGACGTCGCGGCGGCCGCGGTGCGCGCCGGCATCGACGTCGACGGGGTCTTCGCCTTCCCCGGGCACGCGTACGCGCCGGAGGGTCGCGAGCAGGCCGCAGCCGACGAGGCAGAGGCGCTGCGCGTCGCGGTCGCCGCCATGCGCGCGGTGGGGATCGCGCCGCAGGTCGTGTCGGGCGGCTCGACCCCGAGCTTCGACGCAGCGCTGGCGCTCGACTCGCCGGTGACCGAGCTGCGGCCAGGCGTCGGCGTGCTCGGCGACGCCCAGCAGTGGGAGCTCGGCAGCATGCCGGCGGGCGACATCGCCCTCACCTGCCACGCGACGGTCGTGTCGCACGCCGGCGGCCGGCTCGTGCTCGACACCGGATCGAAGGTGCTGGGCGCCGACCGCGCACCGTGGGCGACCGGCTACGGGCGGCTGCTCGACCATCCGGACGCCCGCATCGTGCTGCTGAGCGAGCACCACGCCGTCGCCGAGCTGCCCGAGGGCGCCGAGCTGCCGCCGCTCGGCAGCGTCGTGCGGGTCGTGCCCAACCACGTGTGCAACGCCGTCAACCTCGTCGACGAGCTCGTGGTCTACGACCACGGCACCGATGCGCTGCCCGTCGCCACGTGGCGCGTCGCCGCGCGCGGCCGGAACAGCTAGGCGAGCCGCTCCCGGGCGGCTGCGATCGTGGTCGCGAGCCGCAGGATGCCGTCGCCGGTCTCCGGCTCCCCGTCGGCATCGAGGGGCAGGAACGGCACGCTCGTCGCGCCCGCCTCGCCGAACGACGCCGAGAGCTCCGCGACCTCGTCGACCGACGCATCCGACCGGACGCCGGCGAACTGCACCACCGGGAACGCGCCGACGACGCCCGCCGCCTCTCGGGCGGATCGCACGACCTCGACAGCCGCGCGCGTCGCGCTCCGACTCGCCTCCGGCGTCAGCTCTCCCGCCAGGATCACGCCGTCGCCGAGCTCGCCCGCGATCGCGAGCGTCTTCGGGCGTCCGCCGCCGATCAGCAGCGGCGGCACCTCGTGCGGCGGCCAGCGCAGCCGTACCCGGTCGAGCCGCACGTAGCGCCCCTCCACGCTCAGCTCGTCGCCGGCGAGCAGCGTGCGCAGCGCAGTCGCGTGCTCCGTCAGCAGCGTGAGCGGCGACTCGGCGCGCACGCCCGCCTGAGACATCCACTCGAGCACGCCGTGGCCGATGCCCGGCAGGAACCGGCCGGGGAACATCCGCGCGATCGTCGCGATCTCCATGGCGGTCAGCGCGACGTTGCGCAGCGGCACAGGCATGAGCCCGAGCCCCACCCGGATGCGGTCGGTCGCGGCGAGCACCGCGGCGGCGGTGGACGTGCCGGACTGGCCGAAGCAGTCCTCCCACAGCCACAGCTCGTCGACGCCCGCGTGGTCGGCCTCGCGGGCGACATCCACGAAGCGCTCGGGCGCCTGATCGGGCGGGAGGATGAGGCCGATCGTGGGTGCTGGGGGCATGCGACGAATGTACGGGGCGGCACCCACGTGGGTGCCGCTGGATAGGCTTGATCCATGAGCGACACCGCTGTGACGGCTCCCGACGACGCCGCCCTCGAGCACCACGAAGCCTTCCGACGCAAGCGCGACCACAGCGTCCGGGCCCCGCAGGGCGCACTGGCGCTCGTCGTCACCGCGTGGGTGTCGGAGCCCACCACGATCGAGGGCGTCCCGGGCACCTGGTCGGTGTCGCCGTCCGGCGATGGTCTGCAGGTCACCGCGGATGCGTCCGACGAGATCGTGGTCGACGGCCAGGTCGTCGACGGTGCGGCGATCGTCTACGGCCACGACTCGATGACGCCGAGCTCGGTGCGCTTCGACGACCACACGACCGCCTTCGCGGTCGGCCCGGACTACAACGGTCGCTTCGCGCTGCAGGTGTGGGACGCGGACGCTGCCGAGTCGCGCGGCTTCCAGGGCATCGACGTCTACCCCTACGATCCGGCCTGGGTGAAGCACGGCACCTTCGAGCCGGTCGAGGGCGGGGTCGCCTTCGAGTACGCGAAGTCCCGCGGCGGGTCCATGCGCCAGGGCGTCTCGCCCGGCCGCATCCGGTTCGAGCACGAGGGCGCGGAGGTCGAGCTCGTCGCGCTGCCCGACGGCGACAGCCTGCAGATCGTCTTCGCCGACGCCACGACCGGCGACGAGACCTACGACGTCGGGCGGTTCCTCTTCGTGAAGCCGCGGCACGACGGCACCGTCGACCTCGACTTCAACCGCGCCATCGTGCCCCCGTGCGCGCTTAGCGAGCAGTTCAACTGCCCCCTGCCGCCGGCCGGCAACCGCCTCGGCTTCCCGATCCGCGCGGGGGAGCAGCGCCCGCGCTTCGCCCAGCCGTAGCCCTCCGCCCTCCCGCTGGTTGAGCCGGTCCGGGCGCGCCAGCGCCCTGACCGTGTCGAAACCGCCCCGCCCCGCTGGTCGGGCCGCCCTTCCCGCCGGTTGAGCCGGTCCGGGCGCGCCAGCGCCCTGACCGTGTCGAAACCACTCCGCCCGGCGGTTCTCCACAGGCCCCGTCGGATGTCAGTGGCCCATGGTCCAATGCCCTCATGGACGAGTGGGGCATCGATGCGGAGGCCTACATCGAGGCGGTCCGCGCCGGCGCGCTCGACCCGTACGGG
>JBAZPY010000124.1:0-5434 GCA_041645515.1 Agrococcus sp. | reverse complement strand
GCAAGGCATCCCGCGGGAGCCGGTTGAGCCGCAAGTCAGACGACCACGAGACCGTCGAGACCATTCTCGATCACGACCACGCGACCGCCACGTTCCGATCTCAATGTTGAGCCGCTCCGCGCGCGCAGCGCGCTGAGCGTGTCGAAACCAACCCGACCGCCGCGCCCTCAGACGATCCGAACCCGCTCCGCCACGTCATCCACCGCGCCCTCGTCCAGCGTCTCGTCATCCGCCTGCACCGTCAGCGTCTGCAGCACCACAGGATTCCGGGTCGTGGTCGCCCACGCCGTCTCGAGCGCATCCGCACCGGTCGCGATGCGGATGAGGCTCCCCCGCGGCGCGAGCCCCGTCGCGTCGACGACCCACCACTCGCCGTCGATGTGCACCTCGGCGACGGCGTGGAAGTCGGGCGGGCGCAGCCCGGGGGCGTAGACGCCGACGTATCGGGCCGGGATGCCGGCGGCGCGCGCGAGCCCGATCATGACGTGCGCGTAGTCGCGGCACATGCCGCCGCGCTTCTCGAGCGTGGTGACGGCGGAGTCGTCCATCGCCGACATCGCGGGCGAGTAGGTGAACCCGCGCGCGATCCACTGCCGCATCGCGGCGATCTGCTCGAACCCGCTCGCGCGGCCGAAGCGCTCGTCGACGAAGCCGCGCAGCGCGCTCGCCTCGACGTAGCGGGAGTCTGCGAGGTAGCGATCCGCGTCACCCTCGTCGACCGGGCGCTGCAGCCCGTCGATGGTGGTCTGCACGTCCACGGCGAGCAGGCCCGCCGGCGCCGTGAACACGAGCTCGCGGGTGTCGTGCGCGGCGGGGAGGATGCGCCAGTCGATGGGGACATCGTCGACCGTGACGAAGATCCGGTCGTTGGATGCGTAGGCGTCGGCGGGCAGCACGAGCAGCGTGACGTCGGTCTCGCCCACGAGGTTCATCGTGAAGGCTGCATGGGCGGTGCGCATAGGCCTCGATCATCCCATAGGCCGTGCGGTGACGACGGCAGCAGCGAGCGCTCGTGGCCCGTCCGTCACATGTTGCTGAACGCCGCGATCATGTCCATCGCTGCCGGTCCCATCACGACGATGAACATCACCGGCAGGATGAACAGCATGAGCGGCATGAGCACCTTGACGGGCACCTTCTGCGCCGCTTCCTCGGCCCGCTGGCGCCGCTTCAGCCGCATCTCGGCCGCCTGCGTGCGCAGCACGTCGCCGATGGAGATGCCGTAGGCGTCCGCCTGCAGGATCGCGCGTACGAACCGGCGGAGATCGACGACGTCGCTTCGAGCGGCGAGATCTTCGAAAGCTTGGCGACGAGAGCGACCCATCCGCATGTCTTGGAGGGTGCGCGTGAGCTCATCAGCGAGCGCGCCCTTGCCGTTCGCGGCGGCCCGGGTCATGGCCGAGTCGAAGCCGAGCCCAGCCTCGACCGCGATGGTCATCTGGTCGAGGGTGTCGGCGAGCTGCTGCTGGATGAGCTGATCCCGTTCCTGACCTCGACTGAGCAGCAGCAGCTCGGGGACGAAGTACACCGCGACGCCGACGACGAGGGTCATCATGACGAGCAGCGGCTGCTGCTGTGTGGCGACGACCAGCAGCAGGAGGGCGAGCGCCGTGGGCACCCACGCCAGCTTCAGCCCCAGGAGGCGGTCGACGGTCCATTCCGCGGGTCGGCCAGCTCGAGCGTGCTGGCGCTCGAGGAGCCGGACGAACGTTGGCGGAGTGAGACGCCTGCCAAGGAGCTCCAGCCCCCTCCCGGTCTCCTGAGTCCCCTCGGCATCGGCCGCACCCAGGCCCCGCTGCAGATTCGCAAGGGTGCGGGAGCGGGCGGGCTGAAGAGTCCCCGCGAGCGCCCACACCATGACGCCCAGCGCGATGGCTACTGCGACGCACGACAGGAGGATCGAGATCGGCATCAGAACTTGATCTCCACGACCTTGCGGAGCCACACTCCGCCGATGACGAGCATGACGACTCCCACGACGAGCAGGACGATCCCCAGCGGGTTCTCGACGAACGGCGCGAGGTATCCGGGGTTCGTCAGCAGCAGGAATCCGCCGACCACGAACGGCAGCAGTATGAGGATGACTGCGGAGAGACGGCCCTCGGCGCTCAACGCGGCCACATGACGCCGGATCTGCGCGCGTTCACGAATCGTGCCGGCAACCCCGTCCAAGACTTCGGCGAGGCTGCCGCCCACTTCGCGGTTGATGGCGATCGCCTGCGTCGCCCAGCGGAAGTCCTCGCTGGCCATCCGCTCGGCCGCTTCCTCGAGCGCGGGCACGACGGGACGGCCCACTCGTGTCTCGTTGACGACGCGAGTGAGCTCCGTGGCTGTCGGTTCCTCCGATTCCTTCGCGACCGACGAGAGCGCCTGCATCATGCTGTGCCCCGCGCGCAGGCTCGACGACATCAGCTGCAGCGTCCCATCGAGCTGCTCGGCAAAGTGCTTGCGTCGGCCCTTGACCCGGGCGTTGAGCAGCACGACGGCGCACAGCGGCGGCAATGCTGCGACAGGCAGTGCGAGCAGCCCGCCTCCGACGACGAGCGTCAGCGCCATCAGCACCACAGACGCCACCGCGACGAGGAAGCCGAAGTCCTGAGGCCGCATCTGGATGCCCGCGAGGTCCAGCTGCGTCGCCACCGATCCCGATCGGCGCTGCATGAGTCGACCGAACAGGGTGGTCGCCGCCTCTGCCGCGCCCGCCAGCGCGCCCTCACCGTCCTCTGCAGCGGGCCGGCGCCGGTTGCGCGGGAGTCGAGTCTGGCCGGGAGCCGCGACGACGAACGCCGCCGCACCGATGCCGAGCGCAACCGCTCCCGCCCCGAGCTCGGCGAGCATCAGCGTGCCGCCGGGGGGTCGAAGGTGCCGGGCGGCAGGGCGATGCCCAGGTCGTCGAAGCGCTCGGTGAACTTCGGGCGCACTCCGGTGGCGATCGGCACACCGATGAAGCGGCCGGACAGGTCGGTGCCTGCCGGATAGTCGAAGAGGAAGACGTCCTGCAGCGTGACGGTCTGGCCCTCCATGCCCACGACCTCGGTCACCGCCGTCACGCGACGGGTGCCGTCTCGCAAGCGGGTCAGCTGCACGATGACGTCGACGGCCGAGGCGATCTGCTCACGGATGGCTCGCAGCGGCAGGTCCATGCCGGCCATCAGCACGAGCGTCTCGAGACGCGCAATCGCATCGCGCGGCGAGTTCGCGTGCACGGTCGACAGTGATCCGTCATGACCGGTGTTCATGGCCTGCAGCATGTCGAGCGTCTCACCGCCGCGCACCTCGCCGACGACGATGCGGTCGGGACGCATGCGGAGCGAGTTGCGCACGAGGTCACGGATGGAGATCTCGCCCTTGCCCTCGATGTTCGAAGGACGCGACTCGAGGCGTACGACGTGGTCCTGCTGCAGCTGCAGCTCGACGGCGTCCTCGATCGTGATGATCCGCTCCCGCGAGGGGATGAACGACGACAGGACGTTCAGCAGCGTCGTCTTGCCGCTGCCCGTTCCACCGGACACGATGACGTTCAGCTTGCCCTCGACGCACGCCTGCAGCAGTCGCGCCATCTGCGGCGTCAGCGTCCCGAACCGGATGAGGTCAGGGACCTTGAACGGATCCTTGGCGAACTTGCGGATCGTGAGCGTCGATCCCGAGAACGCGAGCGGCGGGATGATGGCGTTCACTCGTGAGCCGTCCTCGAGGCGAGCGTCGACCATCGGCGACGACTCGTCGATCCGGCGCCCCATCTTCATGACGATGCGCTCGATGATGCGACGCAGCTGGTCCTCCGAGGTGAAGCTCACGGGCGCTCGACCCAGCTTGCCCTGCTGCTCGATGTAGACGTTGTCGGGACCGTTGACCATGATCTCGGTCACGGTGGGGTCGTCGATCAGCCGCTGGAGCGGGCCGAGGCCGAGCACGTCGTCGCGGACCTCGTTGATGAGGCGCTGGCGCTCCTCCCCGGTGAGCGGCGCCTGCTCTGCCTCGACCACGCTGATCAGCTCGTCACGGACGAGCACGTGCAGCTGCTCCTCCGACAGGTTCGGGTCGTTCAGTCGAGCGCCGATGCGCGCGAACAGTGCATCAGCCGCTCGCTGCTTGACGCGGATGAGGCCGTCGATCTGGGGCGGAACCGCCTCTTGCTGGGCCGGTTGCGTCGGCTCCGGCACATCGTTCGGACCTGAATCGGCGTCCCCGATTCTGCTCGGGGCCGGCTGCGCGGCCCGGCGCGGGCTCGCCTCCGGCTGGCCATGCGCCTCGCCTCTGGCGGCAGACAGCCGCTCCGCGAGGCTGCTCACGTCGCTGCCCGATGGCGACCGTTGGCGCTACGCACGGCTGTCCCCGCGTAGTAGGTGAGCAGCTTGCGGAGCTGCTTCGACGCCGCGTCGTTTGGCTTCTGCTGCAGCAGGGGCGTGCCTGTGTTCAGCGAGGCGGTCACCGCCTTCGAGATGGGGATCGTGAGATTAACGCGCGACCGGATGGTCGCCTCGACATCGGCGACGCTCAGTCCGCCCTTCGGGTCGGCGAAGTTCAAGACCACCTGTCGAGCGTTCGTGAGCATGCCAAGATCTCGCAGCGTCGCGATCTCCTTGCGGAGACCACGGGAGCCCGTGACGTCGAAGGTCGTGAGCAGCAGCGGGTCGGTCGTGTGGTCGAGCGCCGCGAGCGTGCGGGCTTCGAGCCCTGCCGCTGTATCGACGACGACGAAGCGGAACTGCGTCGCGAGGAGGCTGAGCAGAGCGCTCACCTGCTCGGGAGTGATGGTGTCGGCCGCCGCTGGATTGTCAGGTGCACACACGACGGACAATCCGGATGGGTGGTGCGTGAGGTGCGTCTTCATCGCGATCGGGTCACGAAGGGCGGCGCCATGCACGACGTCGTCGAGCGTGAATTCGGGCTCCAGGCTCAGCGCGGTCGCAACATCACCGAACTGCACATCGAGGTCGACGAGCACGACGGAACCCGGTGCTGTCTGAGCGAGACCGACGGCCAGATTGGTCGCGATCGTCGTCTTGCCCGCGCCACCCTTGGGCGACAGCACCGTGAGCACACGCCCTGGCGCTGCCTGCGCAATAGGCGCCGGCGTGGGCATGATGCCGACCTGCGCTCGGCGAGCCAGCACGGCGGCGCCGACCCGATCGAGAGCGACACGAAGGCTCTCGGTATCGGTGTCGGCCGGAAGCACGTCTCGGACGCCGGCTCTCATCGCCGCGACCGAGATCGCGCCTGGGTCGCCGATCAGCACGACACCGGTGCCTGGCAGCTCACGATCGAAGCGGGCAGCGAGCGCCAGCGCGTCCTGCGGCGCGCGGCTCGCGTCCAGCACGACGATGTCCGGCAAGGAGTCGTGCCGCAGCTGAGCGAGCAGTTGAGCAGGGTCTGCGGGAATCGGATGAGCCGGCACCGCGATGCAGTTGCCCCCGGCGGCCGCATGGACGCG
>JBAZPY010000123.1:0-5449 GCA_041645515.1 Agrococcus sp. | reverse complement strand
GTCGAAAGGATGCCTCCCGCCTCCCTGTGGACGTGGGAGCGACGAGCCATGTCGACAGGTGAAGGTCGTCGGACTGCACCACCACAGCGAACCGCGATCCGGTCTGCTCATGACCACGGGCATCCCTGGGCGCCTTCAGCCGGTAGATGTCACCACGCACGAACGGCGTCCATCTCGCTCGCCAGCTCGCGCGAGGCAGCAACATCGTCTGGGTCGTTGCGCAGACGCTCAGCCTCGGCTCGAAGCCGCGCGCGGCGGTGTTCCCGCTCCGCCTGCAGGATGGCGGTCCTTGCCGCCTCTGAGCGCGACACGCCATCGCGGGTCAGCGCCTCCAGCGCCCGCTCGACCTGCGGGTCAGTACGGATCGTCAGCGTCTTCATACTGCGAATTGTACGACAGCCTGCACTGGTTGGTGGGTGCTCCGCTCGTGACGCCGAAGAGGCGGATGCAGGCACGTCGGGTTCGCACCAGGACAGCAATCGGCGCCTGGTGCACGATCACACCCCGCCAGTACACTCGCGCCACGGCGGCCCCGGCCGCCGCATCCGTGCGGATCCCGAGGAGCGCCATGGAGGCTCGCGCATCCCGCCCGCCGGCCGCGATCCTGGTGGTCGCCGCCGACGAGGCCGCGCGGCGCGCGCTCCTCGAGCCGCTCGAGCGGCGCTACGCGCAGGACTACCGCGTCGTCGGCGCCCCGGGGCCCGAAGCCGGCCTGTCCGCGATCGGCGAGCTGCGCGCCTCCGGCGGTGACCTGGCCCTCGTGCTCGCCGACGACGCCTCGCCCGTCGGCGAGCACGACAGCGTCTTCGCGGCGGCGCGGCGCGCGTTCCCCGACGTGCGCCGCGGCTTCGTCATCGAGTGGGGCTCGTGGGCCGATCGGCGCACGGCGGATGCGGTGCTGCAGCTGATGTCGCACCTGCAGATCGACTACTACGTCGTGCGGCCGACGCACTCGCCCGACGAGTCGTTCCACCGGGCGGTCACCGACTTCCTGCGGGAGTGGGAGGCGTCGGTCGGCAAGCGCCACCGCGCGTTCACGGTGATCGGCGACGGCGCACAGCCGCGCACGCACGAGCTGCGCCGGCTGCTCGACCGTGCGGGCGTGCCCGCCGACCATCTGCTCCCCGACTCCCCCGACGCGCTGGCGCTGCTCGCCGAGGCGGGCGTCGACTACGCCGGCGTGCCGCTGGTGCGCACGCCGGGCGGCACCGTGCTCGTCGACCCCGACGACGCCGAGCTCGCGCGCGCCCACGGGCTGACGACGACGCTGCCCGACGGGGTGCGCGACGTCGTCGTGATCGGTGCCGGTCCCGCCGGGCTCGCAGCGGCCGTGTACGCCGCCTCCGAGGGGCTCGACACGCTCGTGCTCGAGGCGGAGTCGATCGGCGGGCAGGCGGGATCGAGCTCGCTGATCCGCAACTACCTGGGCTTCTCGCGCGGCGTCTCGGGCGCGGAGCTCGCCCAGCGGGCGTTCCAGCAGGCGTGGGTGTTCGGCGCACGCTTCGGCCACACGCGGCGAGTGACCGGGATGCGAGTGGACGACGACGGCTTCGAGGTGCAGGTCGCGCCCGACGAGACCGTGCGGGCGCGCACGGTGGTGCTCGCCACCGGCGTCAGCTACCGGAGGCTCGCGGCACCCGGCCTGCAGCCGTTCGTCGGCGCGTCGGTCTTCTACGGCGCCACCTCCGTCGAGGCGCGCGCGCAGGCCGGCCGGGACGTGCTCGTCGTCGGCGGCGGCAACTCCGCCGGCCAGGCTGCGCTGCACCTCGCGCGGTACGCCGGCTCGGTGACGATCGTGGTGCGGGGCGAGGGGCTCGCGGCGAGCATGTCGCGCTACCTCATGGATCAGCTCGACGCGATGGGCGTGCGCCTCGTCACCGGCGCCCGCGTGGTCGACGCGAGCGCCGCATCCGCCGACCGGCTCGAGCGGGTGGTGCTCGAGCGGTCGTCGTCGGGCGAGCGGTTCGAGGTGCCCGCCGACGCCGTGTTCATCACGATCGGCGCGCGCCCGCACACCGAGTGGCTGCCGCCGGAGGTGCTGCGCGACCAGTGGGGGTCGGTGATCACCGGGCCGGAGGTGCTCGCGGAGGGCGGCCGGCGCGCGTGGCGCGACGGGTCGGGCACCGAGCCGGCGCTGCTCGAGACGTCGGTGCCGGGATGCTTCGCGGTCGGGGATGTGCGACGCGGCTCCGTGAAGCGCGTCGCGTCGGCGGTCGGCGAGGGCTCGGTGGTGATCTCGTCGGTGCACCAGCACCTGGGGGCGCTCGTGCCCGTGCCGCTGCCGCCGGCGCCGGCGCCGGTCACGCCGGCGGTCGAGTAGCTCACGAGCGCACCCACCGCTCGTCGAGTAGCAGCGCCGTAGGCGCCGCGTATCGAGACGAACCGCGGCACCCACCCACCCGCTCGTCGAGTAGCAGCGCCGCAGGCGCCGCGTATCGAGACGAACCGCGGCACCCACCCACCCGCTCGTCGAGTAGCAGCGCCGCAGGCGCCGCGTATCGAGACGAAGATGCCGATCTCGATACGCGGCCGGGCTCCGCCCGACAGCTACTCGATCAGCGGAGGAGGGGACGGCCGGGCTCCGCCCGGCAGCTACTCGATCAGCGGAGGAGACCCCGCTCGTCGAGTAGCAGCGCCGCAGGCGCCGCGTATCGAGACGAAGATGCCGATCTCGATACGCGGCCGGGCTCCGCCCGGCAGCTACTCGATCAGCGGAGGAGGGAGCGGCCGGGCCCGCCCGGCAGCTGCTCGATCAGTGGAGGAGGGCTACATCCGCTCCGGCGCGCTCACGCCGACCGTCGTCAGCGCCGTGCGCAGCACCGTCCCCGTCGCGTCGTTCAGCCAGAGGCGGGTGCGGTTGAGGGTGCCGACCGGCTCGTCGCCCTGCGGCGCAACCCGGCACGCGTCGTACCAGCGGTGGTAGAGGCCGGCGATCTCCTCCGCGAAGCGCGCGACGCGGTGCGGCTCGCGCAGCTCGGCGGCCTGCGCCAGCACGCGCGGGAAGTCGGCGAGCGCGCCGAGCAGCGCCGACTCGGTCTCGTGGACGAGCAGCGTCGGGTCGAACTCGCTCCGGTCGACGCCCGCGGCGACCGCGTTCCGCGCCACCGCGGACATCCGCGCGTGCGCGTACTGCACGTAGTAGACGGGGTTGTCGTTCGTGCGCTGGGTGAGCAGCTCGAGGTCGATGTCGAGCGGCGTGTCGGCGCTGGAGCGCACGAGGGCGTAGCGGGCGGCGTCGACGCCCACCGCATCCACCAGGTCCTCCATCGTCACGATCGTGCCCGCGCGCTTCGACATGCGCACCGGCTGGCCCTCGCGGATGAGGTTGACCATCTGGCCGATGAGGATCTCGAGGTGCTGGTGCGGGGTGTCGCCGAACGCCGCGCACATCGCCATCATGCGGCCGACGTAGCCGTGGTGGTCGGCGCCGAGCATGATGATGTTCTGCTCGAAGCCGCGCTCGCGCTTGTTCTGGTAGTAGCCGAGGTCGCCGGAGAAGTAGGCGGGCTGACCGTTGGAGCGGATGATGACGCGGTCGCGGTCGTCGCCGAAGGTGGTCGTGCGCAGCCAGAGGGCGCCGTCCTCCTCGAATACGTGGCCGCGCTCGCGCAGCACCTCGATGGCGCGCTCGACGGAGCCGTCGGACTGCACCTGGTGCTCGTGGAAGTAGACGTCGAAGTCGACGCCGAACTCGTGGAGGTCGCTCCGGATCTCGTCGAACATGAGCTTCACGCCCAGCTCGCGGAACGTCTCCTGCAGCGTCTGGTCGTCGAGGTCGAGCAGGTCGCCGTCGTACGAGTCGTCGACGCGACGGGCGATGTCGGCGATGTAGGCGCCGCCGTAGCCGTCCTCGGGCGTCGGCTCGCCCTTGAAGGCGGCGACGAGGCTCTTGGCGAAGCGGTCGATCTGCGCGCCGTGGTCGTTGAAGTAGTACTCGCGGGTCACGTCGGCGCCCTGGCGCTCGAGCACCCGGCCGAGGCTGTCGCCGACTGCGGCCCAGCGGGTGCCGCCCATGTGGATGGGGCCGGTCGGGTTCGCGGAGACGAACTCGAGGTTGATCTTGACGCCCTCGAGAGAGTCGCCCGAGCCGTACTGCTCGCCCGCCTCGACGATCGTGCGGGCCAGCTCGCCGGCGGCGCCCGCGGAGAGCGTCAGGTTGATGAAGCCGGGCCCGGCGACGTCGGCGCGTTCGATGCCGTCGACCTCGGCGAGCGAGGCCGCGACGTCGTCGGCGAGCTCGCGCGGCGCGACGCCGACGCGCTTCGCGAAGCGCATCGCGGCGTTCGTCGCCCAGTCGCCGTGGTCGCGGTTGCGGGGACGCTCGAGCACGATGTCGCCCTCGCCGACCTCGATCTCCGCCGCGCGTCGGCCGACCGCGGAGCGGACGGCGGCAAGCACGGCGAGCGAGAGATCGGAAGGCTGCATGGGGTCGATCGTAGTCCGCGCGGCGTGGGGCGGACGCCCGCGGGGCACCGTAATCTGACTCCATGTCGAGCCCCAGCCTGCGCATCCGTCGTCTTCTCCCCGTCGCCGTGGTGACGACCGCGACGGCGCTCGTGCTCGCCGGCTGCGCGCCCGGCGCGCTCGCACCCGCGGAGTCGCCGGAGCCCTCCGCGACCGCCACCGAGCAGCCGACGCCCACCCCGACCGAGACCGAGACCGAGACGCCCACGGCGACCGAGTCGCCGGAGCCGTCGTCGACGCCCGCACCGACCGGCACCGCGCTGCCGACGACGCCGCCCGTCGCGGGCGAGCTGCCCTGCACCTCCGTCTACACGGCCGACCAGCTGTACGAGTTCAACCCGAACTTCGCGCCCTCGAGCGACGAGGGCTCGCTGCCCGGCGCGATCGACGACGTGGCGGATGCGGGCGGCACCGTGTGCGCGTACCAGCACGTGACGGGGTCGGACCGGCTGCTGATCGGCGTGCTGCAGGATGCGTCCGGCTTCGCGGCGCCCGCCTTCGAGACCGTCAGCGACATGGGCGTCGCCGCCTCGCCGCAGGGCGGCACGATCATCGCCGTCGCATCGCAGTACTTCGCGACCGCGCAGGACGCGCAGCTGGTCATCGACCAGGTCGCCGACAACATCGACTGACCCGGCGGGTTGAGCCGGTCCGCGCGCGCCCGCCGTCCCCTCCGCTGGTTGAGCCGCTCCGCGCGCGCAGCGCGCCCTTCCCGCCGGTTGAGCCGCTCCGCGCGCGCAGCGCGCTGAGCGCGTCGAAACCAACCCGACCGCCGCGCCCTCAGCCGATCCGCACCCGCTCCGCCGCGTCATCCACCGCGCCCTCAGCCAGCCCCTCGTCATCCGCCTGCACCGCGAGCGTCTGCAGCACGACGGGATTCCGGGTCGTGGTCGCCCACGCCGTCTCGAGCGCATCCGCACCGGTCGCGATGCGGATGAGGCTCCCCCGCGGCGCGAGCCCCGTCGCGTCGACGACCCGCCACTCG
>JBAZPY010000122.1:0-5456 GCA_041645515.1 Agrococcus sp. | reverse complement strand
CGGCTTCCTGGTCGACCGCCGCTTCCAGGTGCTCAATCCCGCGTATCCCGCCGTGCGCCGGTGGGTGGATGTGCCCGCGCTCGACCTCCAGCGGTTCGGCGTGGGCGCCATCGTGCGCACCGGCGACCGCGCGACGACGCTCGTGCATCCGCTTCGCCATCCGCGTCACGCGCTCGCGACCCTGACGAGCCAGCTGACGCCGGCCTCCGATCTCGTCGCCCTCGCTCGCTGGATCGGGCCCACGCTGGTACGCGCCACCGCGGCCTCTCGGGCGACGCACGACGCGACGCTGCGGGAGTCGTTCGACGCGCTCGGTCTCACCGGACGGCTGCGGCGCGACGTGCTCGACACCTTCCTCGCGGGTGTGCTCGCCGACAGCAGCGGCGAGGCCTCGGCCAACTACGTGCGCCTGCTGGTGCGCTCCTTCGCGCTCGGCGCGCCCGGGCTGCCGGTCGCGGGCATGCAGGCGCTGCCCGAGCAGCTCGCTGCCCCTCTGGTCGGCGAGATCCGTCTCGGCACGGCGGCGCGAGAGCTGCGCCACACCACCGACGGCGTGCGTATCACGACGGACACGGGCTCGCTCAGCGCTCGAGCGGCCGTCGTCGCCGTCGGCCCCAGCACGTCGCCGGGCTCACGGCGCTGCCGGCGCCCGAGACGCACGGCTTGACCACATGGTGGTTCCGAGCGACGGGGGAGCCTCGCACCGGGCCCTTCCTGCTGCTCGACGCCTCGCGCCGCGGCGGCGGTCCAGCGGGACCGATCTGGAACACGGCGGTCATCTCGGAAGTGGCGCCGTCGTACGCGCCCGACGGCCAGCACCTGGTGCAGGCGACGACGCTGCTCGACCGGCCCGACGGGCGCGCGACCGAGGCGGAGGTGCGCTGCGACCTCGCGCGGCTCTACACCACGCCCACCGACCGCTGGGAGGTGGTCGCGCACCACGTCGTCGGGCACGCGCTGCCGGCCCAGCCGCCGCCGCTCTCCGACACGGCGTTCATGTGGGCCGCCGAGCGCATGGTCGTCGCCGGCGACCATCGGGCGACCGCATCCATCCAGGGCGCGCTCGTCTCGGGGGATCGCGCCGCGCGCGCGGTCCTCGGTCGGCTGACGGCCTGAGCGGTCAGCGTCCGCTCACCGCGCGCAGCTGATGCACGTCGTCGCGTCGGGTCGTGCCTCGAGCCGCTCGGGGGCGATGGGTCCGCCGCAGACGCTGCAGGTCGCGCCCTCGCCGCGCTCGAGCCGGGCAGCCGCTTCGTCGATGGCGGCGAGCGCGTCCATCCGGGTCTGCTTCAGCCCCTCGAGCCGCGACCACTCCGACGACAGCGAGACGCCGTCCGGGTCGTGCTCGTCGTCGTCGTGCACGCGCTCGCGGAGCGCGCGCAGCTCGGTCAGCTCCTGCTGCACCTCCTCGAGCTGCGCCAGCACTTCGCGGCGGCGCTCGGCGATGCTCTCGGCACGGGACTCGACCATGCCGCCACGCTAGCCGGAGCGCGCGCCACAGGGCCTGTGGCGTGCGTTGTCCACAGCTTCGAGCGAGGGCTGCCCTTCCCGACTGCGGCCGCGACGAGACTCAGGGCATGGGCATCAGGTATTACGCGTACGCATTCGACGCCGAAGCGACCGAGCGGGCACTCGCTGATCCACGCAGCATGGTCTCCGACGATCCACTCGCCGACGCGTGGGGCCTGCCCCACGGCTTCACCGTCGGCACGACCGACTTCCAGCAGAGCGTGCCCCAGCGCGATCTGCTCTACCTCGACAAGGCATGGCCGCTGCTGCAGGCGCTGACCGCTCCTGGCCCCGGCGACAGCGAAGCGAGGCCCGCGCATCGCATGTTCGAGGGGCGGGTGACCAGCACCGACACGGGGTGGCACGCGTGGGTGCGTGCACTGTCCCCGGATGAGGTGGTGGACATCGCCCGCGATCTCGCGCCCATCGACTCGGAGCAGGCGGCGGCGAGCCTACGAGCCGCCGCCCGCTCCGGCGCGGATCCGGATGCCGAGGCGCAGTACGGCGCTCAGCACCTCGGCGCCGCAAGCACGTTCGTCTCGAGGCTCGCAGCAGAGGGCCGCGGGATGGTGTACATGATCGGCTGACGCGGCCTGCCGGACTACCACCAGACGCTCATCGACTCTGCGGTCGCCTACCTCGACCAGCCGTCGCTGCCGGTGATGATCGCGCTCGCCGTGCTCGCCGGGGCGACGATCACGCTCTCGACGCGCATGCAGCAGGGCTCGTCAGACGACGTCGTCACGGCGATGACGTGCATGATCTCGGGGCTGCTCGTCATCGGGTTCGGCATGCTGCACGGAGCGCTCAACGCCATCGTCATCTTCGGCGCGATGCTCGCGGGTGCGGACATCTCCATCGGCGACTTCCTGCAGTGGTTCGCGATCGTCATTCCGTGCAACATGCTGGGCGGACTCCTCATCATCTCGTTGCCGCGCCTCGTGCGAACCCTCCGGGTGCTGCGCGGCATCCGCTCGGGATCCATCCCGCTCGAGAAGGCGGAGCAGCAGGGGAGCTGAGCTCGGTGAGCCGTTCGATCGAGTCGGCAAGCCCCTCCCCGTGCTCAGTCGCCGATCCGCGCCTGAGGCGTGTCGGGCACCCCGTCCAGGTTCTCATCGGTGCTCCGCGCGCGGCGCGCGTCCCACCGGAGGAGCGGCGCCGCGAGCAGCGCCGCCACGCCCGAGCCGACGAGCACGGCGAGCTTCGCAGCATCCGTGCGGGCGGCATCCTCGAACGACAGCTCGGTGATGAGCAGGGAGACGGTGAAGCCGATGCCCGTGAGCAGCGCGACCGGGAGCAGGTCTCGCACGCCGATGCCGTCCGGGAGTCGCAGCGGCGTCCATCGGATCAGGATGGCGGTCACCCCGAGGACGCCGAAGAGCTTGCCCAGCACCAGCCCAGCCGCGACCGCGAGCAGCACGGGCTGGGAAGCGAGCTCGGCGAGACCGCCACCCGATGCGACGGCGACTCCCGCCGAGGAGAACGCGAAGATCGGAAGTGCGACCGCCGTCGACCAGGGCCGCACAGCGGACTCCAGCCGATGGGTGCGCGGCTCGGGCTCGGCGTGGACGCGCGTGGCCGGTACGACGGCGCCGAGCAGCACGCCGGCGACCGTCGCGTGCACGCCCGCCTCGTGCATCAGCCACCAGGCGACGAGCGCGAGCGGGATGAGCAGCCACCAGCGGAGCCGGCGCGACCGCACCGCGATCGCGAACACCGCCACGGCCGCGAGCGAGCCGACGAGCGCCAGCAGCTGCACGCCCGCCGTGTAGAAGACGGCGATCACGACGATCGCCAGCAGATCGTCCACGACCGCGAGCGTCAGCAGGAAGGTGCGCAGCCCCACAGGCAGTCCGCGCCCGAAGATCGCGAGGACCGCCAGCGCGAAGGCGATGTCGGTCGCCGCGGGGATCGCCCAGCCGGTCAGCGCCCCCGGATCTCCCGCCACGAGGACGATGCCGACGTAGAGGAGCGCGGGCAGCGCCATGCCTCCGAGCGCCGCGAGCACGGGCACGGCCGCCCGGCGCTTGTCGCGCAGGCTGCCGGCGACGATCTCATGCTTGAGCTCGACGCCGACGACGAAGAAGAAGACGGCCAGCAGACCGTCCGCAGCCCAGGAGGCGATGCTGAGGTCGAGACGCAGGGCGGCTGGTCCGATCCGCGTCTGCATGAGCGCGGCGTATGCCTCGCGCCACGGCGAGTTCGCCCAGACGAGGGCGAGAGCCGCCGCGACGATCAGGAGCAAGCCGCTCGTGGTCTCGAGGCGGAGGATGCGGCCGAGTCTGGCTCGGCGAGCGCCGATCGGCGTGCGGGCGGTGTCCATGGGTCTCCTCTCGACGCCGCTGGCGCGAATCGCTCAGCGGCACGCCGACCAGGCTTCCCGGCTCACCACATCCAGGGTACAGGGACGCCTCCCGGGCACGCAGATCGGCGGTGCAGCGACTCTGGGCGGTGACCGCGGCCGAGTGATTTCGTTCGAACTCGTGGCGGCTGCGGCCCCATCTAGCTGCGCAAAGCCGAAGTCGCCGAGAACCGCTGGTCTGGACCCAGGGGAGGGTCCAGAATCGTGGCATGAGCGACCCCAAGGCGCGGCTGACCGACTCCGACATCGTCGACGCCGAGCTCGCCGACTGGCGCCGCGACGACGGCACCCTCGTGGCTCGGTTCCGCTCGCGGAGCTTCGCCGCCGGCCTCGATCTGGTGAACCGGATCGGCGCGTCCGCCGAAGCCGCGAACCATCACCCGGACATCACCCTCACCTACGGGGTTGTCGACGTCACGCTCTTCAGCCATGACGTCGGCGGCATCACGAGCCGCGACATCAGGCTCGCGCGGGCCATCAGTGCGCATGCCGCCGACCTGGGCATCGCGGCGGAGCGCGAGTCGCGCTGAGGCCCTCCGCGGGGTGCTGGCGGCACTTCGGCTGCTGAGACACTTGGAGGATGACCGCAACCCTCGTGGCCCACGGCCTCGCTGGCGCCTACGGCCACCGCACGCTCTTCGACTCCCTCGACCTGACGGTCGCCCCTGGCGACGTCGTCGGGGTCGTCGGTGCGAACGGCGCCGGCAAGTCGACGCTGCTCAAGCTGCTCGCCGGCATCGACGAGCCGCAGACCGGCACGGTCTCGCTCGCCCCGGCCGACGCGTTCGTCGGCTGGCTGCCGCAGGAGCACGAGCGCGTGCCCGGGGAGACGGTCGTCGACCACATCGCGCGCCGCACCGGATGCGCGGAGGCGACCCGTGACATGGATGCGGCTGCCGCGGCGCTCGCGGACCCGTCGCTCGCGCCCGCGGGCGTCGACCCTGCGGACGCCTACTCGAGCGCGCTCGAGCGCTGGCTCGCGAGCGGTGCGGCCGACCTCGACGAGCGGATCCCGGTCGTGCTCGCGGAGCTCGGGCTCGAGCTCCGCGACGCTCCCATCGAGCAGGCGCTCATGACGTCGCTCTCCGGTGGCCAGGCGGCGCGCGTCGGGCTGGCCGCGCTGCTGCTCTCGCGCTTCGACATCGTGCTGCTCGACGAGCCCACGAACGACCTCGACCTCGACGGGCTCGAGCGGCTCGAGGCCTTCGTGCAGGGCCTCCGAGGAGGCGTCGTGCTGGTCAGCCACGACCGCGAGTTCCTCGCCCGCTGCGTGACCCGGGTGCTCGAGCTCGACCTCGCACAGAGCTCGAACCGCATCTACGGCGGCGGCTACGACGCCTACCTCGAGGAGCGCGCGACGATCCGCCGTCATGCCCGCGAGCAGTACGACGAGTTCGCGGAGAAGAAGGCCGACCTGGTCGCCCGGGCGAGGACGCAGCGCGAGTGGTCGAGCCAGGGTGTGCGCAACGCGATGAAGAAGGCGCCCGACAACGACAAGATCCGGCGCAAGGCGTCGACCGAGTCGAGCGAGAAGCAGGCGCAGAAGGTGCGGCAGATGGAGAGCCGCATCGCCCGGCTCGACGAG
>JBAZPY010000121.1:0-5483 GCA_041645515.1 Agrococcus sp. | reverse complement strand
CCAGGAGCGGCTCGGATGACTCGCGGTCAGGCGCCGAGCGCGTCGCGCGTCAGCAGCTCGCGCACCGACTGGATCTGGCCGGCGAGGTCGCGCGCGGCCTCCGCCGCCTTCGCCTGGCTGCCCGTCTCGCGCCGGCCGCGCATGGGCTTGAGGGCCGACTCGATGAGGGCGGCCTCGCGCTGCGCCGACTGCCGCATGCCGCGCAGGTGCCGCGGCTCGATGCCGAAGCGCTGCAGCTCGACGAGCGCGCGCAGCGCCTGCACCGCGTCGTCGCCGAACGGCTCGGCGCCGGGCACGAGCTGCGCCGAGATGGCGTCGGCGACCAGCTGCTTGGAGGCGCCGGCCTCGGCCTGCAGCTCGGCGCGCGTCAGGCGGCGCTCCGCGGTCAGGATCGAGGGGGCCTCGAGGCGCACGTTCGCGCCGGGGATCTGCGGCGTGCGGCCCGCGTCGATGTCCTCGAGGTGCCCGAGGATCACCTTGAGCGGCAGGTAGTGGTCGCGCTGCAGCGTCAGGATGTAGCGCAGGCGCTCGAGGTCGGCGGCGTCGAACTTGCGGTAGCCGGAGGGCGTGCGCTGCGGCGAGATGAGCCCCTGGTCCTCGAGGAAGCGGAGCTTCGACGGGGACAGGTCGGGGAACTCGGGACCGAGCTTCGCCAGCACCTGGCCGATCGAGAGGAGACCCGCGGGCTTCCTCGCCGCCTGGGCGCTCACGCCCGTGGTTCGAGGTCGAGGCGGGAGCGGTAGAAGGTGAGGCGGAACTTGCCGACCTGCACCTCTGCTCCGTCGTGCAGCACGGCACGATCCACGCGCTCGCCGTCGTAGTAGGTGCCGTTGAGCGAGCCGAGGTCGCGCAGCTCGAACGTCGTGCCGCTGCGCGTGAACTCCGCGTGACGGCGCGAGACCGTCACGTCGTCGAGGAAGATGTCGGCGTCGGGGTGGCGGCCGGCGATCGTGGAGTCCTGGTCGAGCAGGAACCGCGCTCCGACGTTGGGGCCGCGCCGCACGACCAGGATGGCCGAGCCGGAGGGCAGGGAGGCCACCGCCTCGCGGTCCTCCGCCGATGTGCCGGAGAGCATCGACGCGAGCTGCGCGCGGTAGTCGTCACCCCAGGACTGCGTGCTCTCGCTGTCGGGGCCCGGCTTGCGGGCGTCCTGCTCGGTCATGCGCTTCCTCCACGCGAACGGCGCCGGCGGTGCCGGCGGGTGTCGATCAGCATACGGGTTCGAGGCTGTGGCCGGAGTCGGAGCCGCCGCCGCCTGAGAGGCCAACCCTAGCGAAACCCACGGACCCCCGGCGACGCTCACGGCAGGCCCGCGAGCCGCAGCAGCGCCGCCGTCGCGGCTGCCGCGGCGACCGCGACGATGAACGGCGCGCGCACCGCGAAGAGGCCGGCCGCGACCGCCACTGCGGGGATGCGCGCGTCGAGCACGATGCCGTCCCCGCCGCCGAGCGCCTGCACGGCGACGAGCCCCGACAGCAGCGACACGGTGAGCAGCTCGAGGGTGCGGCGCGGCCGCGGGCTCTCGAACAGCCTCGGCGGCACGGCGTAGCCGAGCAGCTTGATCGCAAGCACGGCGATGCTCGCGAGCAGGATGAGGTGCCAGGTCGTCACGCGTGCTCCCCTCGCGGATGCGCCGGGTCCGGATGCCGGGCGGTGCCCGGGTCGGGCAGGGCCGACTCGTGCTTCGGGCCGAGCCAGTTCGTCAGCCCGACGACGACGCCGACGGCGGCCGCGGCGATCACCGGGAGCCCCGCCGGCAGCGCGGGCAGCAGCGCCGTCGCGAGCACCGCGCTCGCCGCCGCGACCGCGATCGCCTGCCGTGCCTGCAGCCTCGGCCACAGCAGCCCGACGAACGCTGCCGCGGCCGCCGCGTCGAGCCCCCACTGCCTCGGGTCGCCGAGCAGGTCGCCCAGCAGCGCCCCGGCGAGGGTCGCCGCGTTCCAGCCGAGCCAGATGCCGACACCCGTCACCCAGAACCCGACGCGCTGCGACCGCGGCTCCGGCTGCGCGAGCGCGACCGCCGTCGACTCGTCGATCGTGACGTGCGCGGCGATCGGCATCATCGCGCCGCGCGGCGCGACGACGCGGCGCATGCTCATGCCGTACAGCGCGTTGCGCAGGCCCAGCATGGCCGCGCTCGCGACGCCCGCGACGCCGCCGCCGGCGGCCATCACGCCGATGAACGCGAACTGCGAGCCGCCCGAGAACATCAGCAGGCTCAGCACCATCGTCTGCCACAGGTCGAGCCCGGACGAGATCGACAGCGCCCCGAACGACAGCCCGTAGGCGCTCGTGGCGACGACGACGCTCAGCCCCGCGCGCCACGCGCGCCGCACCGCATCCGTCTGCACCACTGATCCCTGCACCGCTGAACCCCGCACCGATCCAGCCTAGACACGGCCTCGCACGGCCGACGTCGCGGCTAGCGTGGTGCCATGCATCTCATCGTCGGCGAGGACGGGCTCGCGCGCCCGACGTGGGCGGCGACCGACCCGCTGCTGCGCGACTACTACGACCGCGAGTGGGGCATGCCGGTGCGCGACGAGACCGGGCTGTTCGAGCGCCTCTCGCTCGAGGCCTTCCAGTCGGGCCTGTCGTGGGCGACCATCCTGCGGAAGCGACCCGCGTTCCGCGCCGCGTTCGCGGGATTCGAGGCGGATGCGGTGGCCCGCTTCGACGAGACGGACGTCGAGCGCCTGCTCGCCGATGCGGGGATCGTGCGCAATCGCCGCAAGATCGACGCCACGGTCGGGAACGCCCGCGCGACGGTCGCGCTGCGCGAGCACGGCGGGCTCCCCGCCCTCGTCTGGTCGTTCCAGCCGGAGGTCACGCCGACCCCCGAGACCCACGCGGACGTGCCGACGCGGTCGGCCGAGTCGATCGCGCTGTCGAAGGCGCTCAAGCGCCACGGCTTCGCGCACGTCGGCCCGACGACGATGCACGCGCTCATGGAGGCGGTGGGCGTCATCGACACCCACCTCGTCGGCTCGCACCGGCGCGGCTCGAGCGGCGTGTGGACGACGGAGGGGCGGAGAGCGTGAGCAGGATCCTGATCGTGCAGTCGCGGCCCGAGGACGAGGTCGCCGACGCCGAGCTCGACGCGATGGTGCGCTTCGGGCGGCTGGACGCGTCTCGCATCCGCCGGGTGCGGCTCGACCGCGACCAGCCGGAGGTCGACCTCTCCGGCGTCGGCGCCGTGCTCATCGGCGGCGGACCGGCGAACTTCAGCGACGACCCGGAGCTGCGGCCGGCCGCGCACGCGGGCGTCGTGCCGTGGCTCACGGATCTCGCCGCGCTCGTCATCCGCGACGACGTCCCCTACCTCGGCGCCTGCCTCGGCCTCGGCGCCGTCGTGCACGCGCTCGGCGGGCGGATGATCCGCGGCGTCGCCGAGTCGGTCGCGCCCGTCGAGCTGAGCCTCGTGGGCGAGGACTGGCTCACCGACGGGCTGCCGCGCGCGTTCACCGCCTTCGGCGGCCACAAGGAGGGCATCCGCGAGGCGCCCGCCGGCTCGCCCGCGCTGCCCGTCACCACGCTCGCCGTCTCCGCGGCGTGCGTGCACATGCTGCGCGTCGGCGAGCACGTGGTGGCGACGCAGTTCCACCCCGAGCTCGACGCCGACGGGCTCGAGCAGCGCATCCGCGCCTACCGCGACCACGGCTACTTCTCCCCCGACGAGGTCGACGACCTCGTGCGCGCGGGCCGCGCTGCGCACGTCGAGCACCCGCAGGCGATCCTCGCGCGCTTCGCGGACCGCTACGAGCTCACCGGCTGACCGGCCCCGCGGCCGAGGCCGCGCCGCCGCGTCGAGCTCGCGCCGCTGCCGCCGCCCCTCCCGCTCGTCGAGTAGCAGCGCCGAAGGCGCCGCCCCTCCCGCTCGTCGAGTAGCAGCGCCGAAGGCGCCGCCCCTCCCGCTCGTCGAGTAGCAGCGCCGAAGGCGCCGCCCCTCCCGCTCGTCGAGTAGCAGCGCCGAAGGCGCCGCGTATCGAGACGATCTTCCGGCCCGGGGCGCACCTGATCTCGATACGCGGCCGGGCTCCGCCGGCAGCTACTCGATCAGCGGGGAAGGGGTGACTCGACCGGACGCCGCGTCTGGACACGCCGCCCGGCGAGGGTCAGACTTCCTGACATGGATGAGGCGGACCCGCCGATCCGCACGCCCGACCAGCGCCTCCGCGTCTTCGTCAGCTCCACGCTGAAGGAGCTGGCAGAGGAGCGCAGGGCGGTCCGGTCGGCCATCGAGTCGCTGCAGCTCGCGCCGGTGATGTTCGAGCTGGGGTCGCGACCGCATCCGCCGCGCTCGCTCTACCGCTCCTACCTCGCGCAGAGCGACGTCTTCGTGGGCATCTACGGCGAGCGCTACGGATGGGTCGCGCCCGGCGAGGCGGTGTCGGGACTCGAGGACGAGTACGCGCTCTCCGGGGACCTCCCGTCGCTCATCTACGTGAAGGACCCGGCACCCGAGCGCGAGCCGCGGCTCGACGCGCTGCTCGACCGCATCCGCACCGATGACCGCACCTCCTACCGCGCCTACCGCGACCCGGCGGAGCTCGCGGAGCTCGTCCGGCAGGACCTCGCTACGCTGCTCGCTGAGCGCTTCGACGCCGGCCGGGCGCGCGCCGGCGCGCCACCCGTGCCCGGCGTCCCCGCCCCGTACAGCGCGATCATCGGCCGCGACGCGGAGCGGGACGCGCTGCTCGCGCTGCTCGCGCGGCCGGATGTGCGGATCGTCACGATCGTCGGCGACGGCGGCATCGGCAAGTCGCGGCTCGCGATCGAGGTGGCGGGCGCCGCGGCGGCCGCCGGCGGCAGCGTCGCCTTCGCGATGCTCGAGACCATCACGGTGCCCGAGCGGGTCATCACCGTCATCGCGCGCGCGCTCGGCGTGCGCGACACCGGCGACGCGCCCCTCGAGGAGAAGGTGATCGACGCGATCGCCGAGCGCGACGTGCTGCTCGTCGTCGACAACGTCGAGCACGTGCTCGGCGCCGCGGGGCTGCTCGTGCGGCTCATCAGCGCGGCGCCGAGGCTCACCCTGCTCGTCACGAGCCGCTCACCGCTGCGGGTTCGGGCGGAGCGGCTGTTCCCGCTCGGCCCGCTCGGCCTGCCGTCGCCCGACGCCGACCCGGAGGCGATCGCCGCGGCTCCCGCGGTCGCCCTCTTCGCCGAGCGCGCGGCCGCCGTGCGCCCCGGCTTCCGCCTCGGCCCCGGCAACGCCGCGACCGTCGCCGAGATCTGCCGCCGGCTCGACGGCAGCCCGCTCGCGATCGAGCTCGCGGCGGCGCGGATGCTGTGGATGCCGGTGGACGAGCTGCTGCGCAGGCTCGAGTCGGCGCTCACCCTGCTCGTCGGCGGCGCGCGCGACCTGCCGGAGCGGCAGCAGGCGCTGCGCAGCACCATCCAGTGGAGCGTCGACCTGCTCGAGCCGGGCGCGGCCGGCGCGCTCACCGCGCTGTCGGTGCCGGCTGGCCCGTTCCTCGGCG
>JBAZPY010000120.1:0-5496 GCA_041645515.1 Agrococcus sp. | reverse complement strand
AGGGCGTCGTCGTCGCGGTCTCCGGCGCGATCAGCCTCGACGAGATCGTCTTCACGCTCGTCGAGCAGGACCAGGGCGTCGAGTTCGACCGCGTGCCGTTCGAGAGCGGCAGCGAGGTCATCGCCGGCCTGCTCGGCGGCACCGTCGAGGTCGGCTCGCTCAACCCGGGCGAGGTGCTGGGCCAGCTCGAGTCGGGCGACCTGCGCGCGCTGTGCTCGCTGTCGGAGGAGCGCTACGAGTACGAGCAGATCGCCGAGGTCCCCACGGCGATCGAGCAGGGCATCGACGTGGCGTTCGCCCAGTGGCGCGGCTTCATCGCCCCGGGCAACATCAGCGACGAGGCGCGTGACTACTGGATCGCCGCCGCCGAGGACTTCGCCGCGAGCGACGCCTACACCGCCTACATCGAGGAGAACCTGATGCAGCCGAACGCCATCTACGGCGATGAGTTCGTCGAGTACCTCGCGCAGAACTCGGCCGACCTCGAAGCGGCCATCGCGCCGTGACCATCTCACCCCGGATCGCCAGGGCCGCGTTCAGCGCGGCCCTGGCCCTCCTGGGTCTCGCCGCGGCCATCGGAGGATGGGGCTACGGCGTCGCCCAGGACAACGGCCAGATCGGTCCCGGCTTCCTGCCGGTCACCCTCGGCATCCTCATGGCCGTGCTCGGCGGCATCGATGTCGTCCTGACGCTGCTCCGGCGCGAGCCGATGAACGTCATCGACGAGCTCGACGTGCTCGGCACGGAGGTCGACGCCGCGATCGACACGGTCGAGGAGTCCCCGGACATCGACGCGCTCGGCCGCACCCAGCGTCAGCGCAACCGCATGCTCGCGACCGTGGCGGGCATGCTGCTCGTCGCCGTGCTGCTCGTGCCCGTGACCGGGCTCCTCCTCGCGCTCGGGCTGCTGATGCTCGCCGTCGCGATCTTCGTGGAGCGCCGGAGCATCATCGCCTCGGTGCTCGTGACTGCCGTCACCGTCGGCGTCTTCCACCTCGTCTTCGGCGTCCTGCTCAGGGTGCCGCTCCCCACCGGACTGATCGGCTTCATCTGATGCTCGAGAACCTCCTGCTCGGCTTCCAGACCGCGCTCACGCTCGAGAACGTCATCTGGTGCTTCGTCGGCGTCCTGCTCGGCACGGTCATCGGCCTGCTCCCGGGCCTCGGCTCGACGACAGGCGTCGCGATCCTGCTGCCCCTCACGTTCGCGCTCGAGCCGGTCACGGCGCTCATCATGCTCGCCGGCATCTACTACGGCGCGCAGTACGGCGGCACGATCACCTCGGTGCTCATCTCGACGCCCGGCGAGGCCGCGAGCGTCGTCACGACCCTCGACGGCTATCAGATGGCGAAGCGCGGCAGGGCGGGCGCAGCCCTCGCCATCAGCGCGATCGGCTCCTTCATCGCCGCGATCATCTCGCTCGCGCTGCTGATCGCGCTCGCGCCACCGCTCGCCGACATCGCGCTCAACTTCCAGCCGGTCGAGATGTTCGCCGTCATGATCCTCGGCCTCCTCATCGTCGTGACCTTCCAGGGCGGCGCGTTCATCCGCGGCGCGCTGATGGCGGTCGCCGGCCTGCTCGTCGCCACGGTCGGCATCTTCCCCGGCACCGGCAGCACGGAGCGCTTCACGTTCGGCAACGTGAACCTGCTCTCCGGCATCCCGTTCGTCGAGGTGATGATCGGCGTCTTCGCGCTCGGCGAGGTGCTCTACCAGATCCGGATCGGCGCGGCCGAGCCCATCAAGGCGCGCTTCAAGGACATGGTCATCAAGCGCAAGGACATCACCGACTCGATGCCCGCGATCCTGCGCGGCAGCGGCATCGGCTTCCTGTTCGGCGTGCTGCCGGGGGCCGGATCGACGCTCGCCTCGTTCATGTCGTACGGCATCGAGCGGCGCGTGAGCAAGAACAGGGCCAACTTCGGCAAGGGCGCGATCGAGGGCGTCGCGAGCCCCGAGAGCGCCAACAACGCCGCCGCGAACGCGAACTTCGTGCCGACGCTCGCGCTCGGCATCCCGGGAGGCGCGACCACCGCGGTGCTGCTCGGCGCGTTCACGATCTTCGGCCTGCAGCCGGGACCGCTGCTGTTCGAGACGCAGCCGGAGCTCGTCTGGGGCCTGCTCGTGTCGTTCTTCATCGGCAACGTGCTGCTGCTCGTGCTCAACCTGCCGCTCGCGCCGGTGTTCGCGCAGATGCTCCGCATCCCGTACGGCTACATGTACCCGATCATCCTGCTGACCTCGCTCATCGGCGCCTACTCGGTCAGCAACAACATGTTCAGCGTGTGGCTCGTGCTGATCTTCGGCGTGATCGGCTACATCATGAAGGAGCTCGACCTGCCGGTCGCTCCGTTCGTGCTCGCGCTCGTGCTCGGCCCGCTGTTCGAGAAGGCGCTCGTGCAGACGAGCGCGATCGGCAAGGGCGACCTGGGCGTCGTCTTCGACAGCCCCATCGCCGTCGGCGTGCTCGCACTGGCAGCCGTGCTGGTGATCGTGCCGAAGCTCGTCGGGCCCATCCGCTCGCGGATCGCCGCCATCCGCGCGCCGTCCGAGGAGGACGCAGGACTCCGCTGACGCGCGACAGACGTGCACCCGCCCAGGGTGCACGAAGGGCCGGATCGGGACCGCGACACCCGATCCGGCCTTCGCGCCCGTCCGGACGCCGTTGGCGTCGGCGAAGGAACCGCCGGAGTTTCGGCTCCGGGGTGCAGGGGCCGCCGCATCCGCTGACTACGCTCGAAGCAGGCTCACCGATGGAGGAAACCGTGGCGCAGCACCCCGACTCGCAGAAGGCCCCGGTCTTCGACAACCCCGACCGCAACCTGGCCATGGAGCTCGTGCGAGCCACCGAGGCCGCCGCCATCCGTGCGGTGCCGTTCATCGGCCGCGGCGACAAGAACGCGGCCGACGGTGCGGCGGTGGATGCGATGCGCACGTTCCTCGCGACCGTCGCGTTCGACGGCGTGATCGTGATCGGCGAGGGCGAGAAGGACGAGGCGCCCATGCTGTTCAACGGCGAGCACGTCGGCAACGGCCGCGGCCCGTCCTGCGACATCGCGGTCGACCCCATCGACGGCACCTCGCTGACGGCCGCGGGCCGTCAGAACGCGCTCAGCGTCATCGCGGTCGCCGACCGCGGCACGATGTACGACCCCGTCGACGCGTTCTACATGGACAAGCTCGTCGCCGGACCCGAGGCGCACGGCGTCATCTCGCTCGAGCAGTCGATCGGCGACAACATCCGCGAGCTCGCCAAGGCGAAGCGCCGCGACGTCGAGGAGATCGTCGTCGCCGTGCTCGACCGGCCGCGCCACGCGGAGCTCATCGAGGAGATCCGCGCAGCCGGCGCCGGCACCAGGCTCATGCGCGACGGCGACGTCGCCGGCGGCATCAACGCCTCGCGCTGGGAGAGCCGCATCGACATGTGCGCGGGCGCCGGCGGCACGCCCGAGGGCGTGATCACCGCGTGCGCGATCAAGGCGCTGGGCGGCTTCATGGAGGGGCGCCTCTCGCCGCAGAGCGACGAGGAGCACCGCAAGGTGATCGCCGCGGGCCACGACCTCTCGCGCGTGCTCGGTCTCGACGACCTGGTCTCGAGCGACAACACCTACTTCGTCGCCACGGGCGTCACCGACGGGCAGCTGCTCGACGGCGTGCGCCGCAAGGGCCCGCTGATCCGCACCGAGTCGCTCGTGCTGCGCTCGAAGACCGGCACCGCCCGCCGCGTGATCGCGGAGCACCGCGCCGAGAAGTGGCTCGAGAAGGATTCGAGCCGCGGCTGAACCGATCGGTGCGGCACCATGGTGTCGTGAGCGCCTCATCCGACCGCCTCGTAGGCATCGACCTCGCCCGGCTCGTCGCCGTCGCGGGGATGATGGCTGCGCACACGCTCGAGACGAATGCTGCTCCCGTCGTCGCGCTCATGGATGGTCCTCCGTCGACGCTGTTCGCGGTGCTCGGCGGGGTGAGCGTGATGCTCGCGGCCCGGTCACGGCTCGCCGCGGGGGAGCGCGGCGCCGCGGTGCGGTCCACGCTCGCGCGCGGCCTGGTCGTGCTCGTCCTCGGCTTCCTGATCCAGCCGTTCGCGTGGGCGGTCTACGTCGTGCTGGCGCCGTTCGGCGTCGCGATCATGGCCGCGTCGGTCTTCCTGCTGCTGCCGGCCTGGGCGGTCGCCGCGAGCGCGCTCGTGCTCGCGGCCGTCAGCGGCTCGGTGGTCGCGGTCGTGATGGACCGCTTCGGGGTCCTCGACGGGACGCACTCGCTCACCACCCTCGTCGCGGACCCGCTCGGCACCGCCCAGGACGTCCTGCTCACAGGCGTGTACCCCGCGATCACCTGGCTCACCTATGTGCTCATCGGCATGCTCGTCGCACGAGTGGTGGTCGCCGCGCGGGCGCACGGCCGCGAACGCTGGACCCTTGCGGCGCTGGCCGCCTTCGGCGCGGTGCTCGTCGCGCTCGGTCTCGGTGCGAGCGAGCTCGGCCTGCGCCTGGTCGGGGGCGTGCTCTTCCCCGGCGACCCGGCGCTCGCACGCGACGAGCTGCTCACGCCTGCGTTCGGCGGCGTCCCCAGTCCTGAGCCGGTCTGGCAGCTGCTCGCGGCGCCGCACTCCGGCACGCCCGCCGACATCGCGCGCACCGTCGGCATCGCGCTGCTGGTCATCGCAGTGCTCAGCCTGCTCGCCGCGGTGCTGCCGGCTCGCGCGCTGCGCGCGATCGAGCCGCTCCGCGCCGCCGGCAGCGCCCCGCTGACGATCTACGTCGTGCACGTCACGCTGCTGTCCGCTCTCGGCCTGCTGCAGACGGACTGGCTCGTGGACGGATGGGGCGCCTGGCTCGTGCAGGTCGCGATCGCTCTGTGCATCGGCGCACTGCTGGCGAGCTCCGGCGCTCGCGGGCCGCTCGAGACGGTCGTGGGCCGCTTCGCGGACGCGGCCGGCCCGCGGCCGCTCGCCGACGCGACGGCGAGCGAGTCGCCATCGGATCGACGGGACTGACGACCGCGCGGGATCGCGTCACCGGGCGGAGCGCTGGGGCGCGCTTCGCTCCGAGCACGGTCGCTACGATCTCCCAGACGTCGCCACGAAGGGGAGGACACCCATGACCGGAGCCACGCAGCCAGTCGTCGCCGCGAGCACGGGCACCGCGGACGCCCGCGAGCGGCGCTTCGACCGACCGCCCTTCAGCGCACGGGGACCGGTGAGCGCGCAGCTGCTCGCGGCGTTCCGCCGGCCCACCGCCGACGCCGACGAGACCCTGGTCGGGCTTCCCGAGGCGATCGACGAGGCCCTCGCCCGGTCTGCCGACATCGCGCGCGACGACGACCTCCAGCTGGCGCTGCTGGTGCTGCACGGACTCCACTACGGCTCGGTCGTGGATGCCGACGAGGAGTGGGAGTGGCATCCGGCGATGGTCGCCGCCCGCGTCGCCATCGAGCGCGCGTTCGAGCGCCAGCTGCGCGAGCAGGTCGCGAGCATCCCATTGCCGCCGCCGGATG
>JBAZPY010000119.1:0-5501 GCA_041645515.1 Agrococcus sp. | reverse complement strand
GCGCTGCGCCGCGTCGGGGCTGCCGGCTCGAGCGCGCTCGGCCGGGAGGTCGCCGGGGTCGTCGCCGATGCGGCGGCCGGGACGAGCCTCTCGGGAGCGCTCGCGACGCTCGCCGACGAGCTCGGCCATCCCGCGGTGACCCGCGCGGTCGAGCAGATGCGCGGCGCGCTCGAGCGCGGCACGCCGCTCGCCCAGACGCTGCAGGCGCAGGCGCTCGACGCGCGGGATGCGGCGAAGCGCGATCTGCTGGAGGCGGCGGGCCGCAAGGAGATCTCGATGCTCGTGCCGCTCGTCTTCGGGCTGCTGCCGACGACGGTGGCGTTCGCGCTGTGGCCCGGCATCCACGTGCTGCAGGTGGGGTTCTGAAGGAGGAGACATGTCGACGATCAGCACCAGGTTCGCAAGCGTAGTCGGGCGCGTCCGCGACGAGGAGCGAGGCGATGTGCCCGGCTGGGTGCTCGTCACGCTCATGACCGCGGGGCTCGTGATCGTCCTCTGGACGGTCGCCGGGCCCGCGCTCACGGGCGTCTTCGAGCAGGCGATCGCGCGCGTCACGAGCTTCTGATGCACCCGGCCGACGAGCGCGGCTCGGCGGTCGCGGAGTTCACGATGGTGGCGGGGCTGCTCGTCGTGCTCGTGCTCTCGGTCATCCAGCTCGCGCTCGGCCTGCACGTGCGCGCCACCCTCGCCGACGCTGCCGCGGAGGGCGCGCGCCACGCCTCGCTCGTCGGGTCGGATGCGTCGGCGGGCGTCGCGCGCACGCGCGAGCTCATCACGACCGCGCTCGGCCCCGGCTACGCCGAGCGCATCTCGGCCTCCGCGGCGTCGGTCGTCGGCCTGGAGACGATCGAGATCCGGGTCGCCGCGCCGCTGCCGGTGCTCGGGCTGCTCGGACCCGTCGCGCTGGAGGTGACCGGGCATGCACCGCTCGAGTCGCTGCGCTGAGCCGTCGCGCCGCGCGCGCGTGCGGCGACTGCTCACCGCCGACGCCGGCTCCGCGTCGATCGAGTTCCTCTCGGTGGCCGTGCTGCTGCTGGTGCCGCTGGTCTATCTCGTGCTCGCGCTCGGGCAGATCCAGCACGCGGTGCTCGGCGTCGAGGGTGCCGCCCGCCACGCCGCGCGCACGATCGCGCAGGCCGACAGCCACGACGCCGGGCTGGCGGCCGCCGACCGTGCGCTCCTCGTCGCGATGACGGATGCGGGGCTGCCGACCGACGCGGTGCGGGTGGCGATCTCCTGCGCACCCGACCAGGGCGCATGCCACACCGCGCGCGGCACGGTCACCGTGCAGGTGGACGCCACCGTGCCGCTGCCGCTCGCGCCGCCCTTCCTCGGGCTCGACGTCGGTCTGGGCGTCCCGGTCTCGGCGCGAGCCGTGCAGCCGGTCTCGGCGTTCGGCGGTGTCCCGTGATCAAGGTCATGCGCCGGGCGGCACGTGAGGAGGACGGCTCCACGCTCGTGCTGGCCATCGGCTTCGCGGCGCTCGCGCTCGCGATCATCGTCGCGGTCACCGCCGCCACGAGCCTGCTCATCGAGCGACGCCGCCTCTTCACCGTCGCCGACGGCGCGGCGCTCGCGGCCGCCGAGGCCTTCGCGCTCGAGCAGGTGCGGTTCGACGGCACCGCCGCCACGCCGGAGCTCGCCGACGCGGCCGTGGACCGCGCGGCGGCGGACTGGACGTCCGCGGCCGGAGCCGGGCTCGCGGAGCTGCGCGTCGACGGCGCGAGCGCCGACGAGCGCAGCGCCACGGTCACCGTCTCGAGCGCCTGGCAGCCGCCGGTCGTCTCCCTCTTCCTGCCCGCGGAGCTCCGCCTCGACGCGACCTCGACCGCGAGGGCCGTGTTCGTCGACTGAGTCGTGCCGGCCTCGTGCCGGTAGCCTCGCGGCATGGATGCGCAGCCCACCGGCGACCTTCCCGAGATCGACGTCGACGCGGTCGCCGCGAGCCTGCCGGTCGAGAGCCCCGAGCGGGCCGCCGACGGGCTCAGGGCGCTGATGGAGGACCCGGCGTTCCGGCAGCTCGTGCAGCAGGTGCAGTCGGGCGAGCTGAACGACGACGAGCTCCGCGACGAGGCGACGTCGATCGCGCACGACCTCGCCGCCCGCCAGCAGCTGCGGCGCGACGAGTGAGCGGCGACGACGCCTGACGAGCGTCAGTCGCGCGGCTTGCGCGGCAGCCAGCGCAGCAGCATCCCCGCGCCGACGATGCACAGCGCCGTGAGCCCGCCGGCCGCCCATGCGATCGACGCGACCGAGACGAGCAGCGAGATGAGCAGCGGCGCCGCCGCGCCGCCCAGGTCGGTCGTGAGCCGCCACGCGCCGAGGAACGGCGCGGGATTGCGGCGGTCGGCGAGATCCGCGCCGAGCGTCATGAGGATGCCGGAGCCGAGGCCGTTGCCGAGCGCGAGCACGAGCGCCGCGGCCACGAACCATCCGGTCGCCGCGTCGAGGTCGTGCGACACCGCGAGCATCGCGAACGCCGCAGCCATGAGCGCGAGCGAGGGCACGACGCTCCACAGCCTCCCGAAGCGGTCCATCACCCATCCGGACACGAAGAACAGCGCGAAGTCCACGCCGCCCGCGATGCCGATCACGAGCCCTGTCGTGACGCCGTCGAGCCCGATGGAGACCGCCCACAGCGGCAGCAGCACGTTCCGCGCCGAGCGGGCGAGCGAGAGCATCGCCGCGCCGACCCCGACGGTCGCCAGCACGCGCGCGTGCTGCCCGACGACCTGCCAGATGCCGGTGCGCTCGGCGCGCAGCTCGATCGTGCCGGTCGTGAGCGGCGTGCGCTCGAACGCCGACGAGGGGTCGGGCAGCACGATGAGCACGACGATCGCCACCACCGTGCCGATCGCGCACACCACCCACACCGATTGCAGCGGCAGTCCGATGCCGAGCACGGCGGAGCCGATCAGCGGGCCGACGAACATGCCCATGCGGAAGATGCCGCCGAGCGTCGACAGCGCCCGCGCCCGGTACTGCAGCGGCACGAACGTGGTCATGAACGCGTGCCGCGCGAGCGCGAACACCGCGTGCCCGAGGCCGAGCACGAAGATCGCGAGGCCGAGCATCCACACGTCCGTCGACACGAACGCGATCGCCAGCGCCACGAGCACCAGCAGCCCGGCGCCGATCATCGTCGGCCGCTCGCCGAAGCGGGCGACCACGCCGCCGCCGGGCACGTCGCCCGCCAGCTGCCCGACGGTCAGCATCGCGGCGACCACGGCTGCGACCGCGAGCGAGGCGCCCAGATCGCCCGCGATGAGCGGGATGTAGGGGATGACCGCACCCTCGCCGATCGCGAACGCGGCGGTCGGCACGTACGCGGCGCCCGCCACCCTGCGCCACGGGAAGCGCTCGGACTGGTCGATGCCGCTCATGAGCCGAGACTATGGGCGGATGTCTGTGCCTCCGCGCCGCCCGACCGGGCATGAGCGTGTCCGATCGGACACCGTAGGCTGGGGGGATCATGGCCGATCTCGACATCGCCGGCGACATCGCCGCCCTCCGCTCCACGTTCTCCGACATCAAGGCGGTGGCCGACGTCGACAGGATCGCCGCCGACATCGAGCGCCTCTCCGAGGCGGCGGGCGCACCCGACCTCTGGGACGACCCGGACGCCGCGCAGAAGGTCACCAGCCGGCTGAGCCACGCGCAGACCGCGCTCCGCCGCCTCACCGAGGCGGAGGCACGCATCGACGATCTCGAGGTGCTCGTCGAGATGGCCAATGAGGAGGGTGACGAGGCGACCCAGGTCGAGGCCCGCAAGGAGCTCGCGAGCCTGCAGAAGCTCGTCTCCGAGATGGAGATCCAGACGCTGCTCGACGGCGAGTTCGACCCGCTGCCGGCCGTCGTGACGATCCGCGCGGGCGCCGGCGGCGTCGACGCCTCGGACTTCTCCGAGATGCTGCTGCGCATGTACCTGCGGTACGCCGAGCAGCACGACATGCCGGTCACCGTCTACGAGACGAGCTGGGCGGAGGAGGCCGGCATCAAGTCGGCGTCGTTCGAGATCGACGCGCCCTATGCGTTCGGGCACATGTCGGTCGAGGCCGGCACGCACCGGCTCGTGCGCATGAGCCCCTTCGGCGCCGCCGGCAAGCGGCAGACGTCGTTCGCCGCGGTCGAGGTCGTGCCGCTGTTCGAGCAGGTCGACGAGGTGGAGGTGCCCGAGGGCGACATCCGCGTCGACGTCTTCCGCTCCTCCGGCCCCGGCGGCCAGAGCGTCAACACGACCGACTCGGCGGTGCGCATCACGCACATCCCGACCGGCACGGTCGTGTCGATGCAGAACGAGAAGAGCCAGATCCAGAACCGCGCGGCCGCGATGCGCGTGCTGCAGAGCCGCCTGATGCTGCTCAAGCGCGAGGAGGAGGCGGCCCGCAAGAAGGAGCTGGCCGGCACCATCTCGGCGAGCTGGGGCGATCAGATGCGCTCGTACGTGCTCGCGCCGTACCAGATGGTCAAGGACCTCCGCACGCTGCACGAGGTCAACAACCCCTCGGCGGTCTTCGACGGCGACCTCGACGGCTTCATCGCCGCGGGCATCCGCTGGCGCAAGCAGCAGCAGCTCGAGACCGAGTAGGGGATCGTCGTGCAGGCTCGGCCCCAGACCGGCAGCGACTACCTCGCGAGCCTCGACGACGGCCGGGTCGTGATCCACGACGGGCTCGAGGTCGAGCGGGTCGCCGAGCACCCCGAGTTCGCGGGGCTGACCGCGACGATCGCCGGGCTGTACGACGCGCTGCACGGCGTCGGGCTGGGCGTCGGGCACGGCGTCGGGGACGGCGGCGACGCGGCCGCGCACCTCGTGCCGACCGCCGACGGCGGCCGCACGCATCCGTTCTGGACCGTGCCGCAGACGCGCGACGACCTGCGCGCGCAGCGCGACGGGATCCGCGCGTGGCAGCGGATGACGCACGGCTGGGTGGGCCGGACGCCCGAGTTCATGGGCGCGCTCATCACGTCGATGGCGGCGCACGGCCCGACCTTCGGCCGCTTCGAGGGCAACGTGCGCGCAGCGCTCGCCCGCGACCAGCGCGCGGTCACGCACTACGCGCAAGCGCTCGTCAACCCGCCGGTCGACCGGGACCTGCCGCCCGACGAGGTCGGCGACGTCTTCCTGCACGTCGTGCGCGAGACGGATGCGGGCGTCGTGCTCCGCGGCGCGAAGGCCGTCGTCACGGGAGCCGCCACGGCGCAGCGGCTGCTCGTGTCGCACTTCGGCGGCGAGGTGCAGACGGATGCGTTCGCGGTCGCCGCGTCCGTCGCCGTCGGCACCCCGGGTATCCGCATCTACACGCGGGGCACGCCGGCTCGCGACGACCAGCCGCTCGCGCGCCGCTTCGCCGAGCACGATGCGCTCGTGGTCTTCGACGACGTGCTCGTGCCGTGGGACGACGTCTTTGTGCGCGACGCGGAGACGATGCTCGCGCTCAACGGCGGCGAGGTCGGTTGGAACCGCCGGCTCGCCTTCCAGGCGGCCACGCGACTCGAGG
>JBAZPY010000118.1:0-5539 GCA_041645515.1 Agrococcus sp. | reverse complement strand
GGGCGTGTACTCGCTGATGACCTCGAACGGCCGGACGGCACGGGTCGGTTGCATGCCTCCAGCCTACGAGCGGCCGCCCACATCCTGGCTGGAGAGGCGCTCCCAGAGCGCGTCCGTCTGCGCGAGCGTGGCCTCGAGGTCGCCGCCGGTCTCGACCACGACGTCCGCGATCGCGAGCCTGCGCTCGTCGCTCGCCTGCGACGCCACGCGGGCGCGCGCATCCGCCTCGGTCATGCCTCGCAGCGCCACGAGCCGCCGCATCCTGGTCTCCTCGGGGGCGTGCGCGACCACCACGAGGTCCCAGGGGTCGTCGGGTCGCGCCTCGACGAGCAGCGGCACGTCGTAGACCACGACCGCCCGCGGGTCCGCGTCCAGCGCCGCGCGGAATCGGCGCCCGGACTCCTCCGCGACCGCCGGATGCACGATCGCGTTCAGCGCGCGCCTGGCGCGCTCGTCGGCGAAGACGACCGCGCCGAGGGCCGCGCGGTCGAGCGAGCCGTCCGGAAGCAGCAGCTCGGGGCCGAACGCGTCCGCGATCGCCGCGAGCACGGGCATCCCCGGCTGCTGGAGCTCGCGCACGACCGCGTCGGCATCGACGACGACCGCTCCGTGCTCGGCCAGCCGGGCGGCGATCGTGGACTTGCCGGAGGCGATGCCGCCGGTGAGCGCGACGAGTGGCATGCCCAGAAGTCTGCCACGGCGTCGTGCACGGCATGTCCTGAGGGAACCTCAAGCAACCCCTGTGCCGTGCTCGCCGCGTCCTTGAGGCGTCGGTCATAGCCTCGCCGCAGCACGTCCGTCCGACGGAAGGGAGGGGCCGTGGTCGCCATCCGGCGCATCGCCATCGCCCTGCTCGCCCTCAGCGGGATCGTGGCCGCGACCACCGCCGTCCTCTGGGGCGCCGCGCTCGCAGGGCTCGCCCACACCTCGGTGATCGGCTCGGACGCCATGCGACCCGCGTTCGCCGTCGGCGACCTGGTGATCTCGACGCCCGTGCCCACCGAGCAGCTGCGGCCCGGCGACGTCATCAGCCTGCCCACCGCCGGCGCATCCCAGCTCGTCACCGAGCGCGTGCTCGAGATCACCCGCCTGCCCGACGGCCAGTGGGCGATCGTCGCGGGCGCGGACGCCGACGACCCCGAGCTCGCGGCTGAGCACATCGTCGGCGCGCAGGCGTGGGAGCCGACGCTGAGCGTCCCCGTCGTCGGCGGGGTCGCGAGGTCGGTGCTCGAGCCCGAGCTGGGGCTGCCGCTGCTGGCCGTGTTCGGCCTGCTCGTGGCGGCGGCGATGCTCTGGCACGCGCCCCGCGCACCGGCGGCACGGGCAGCATGAGGAGCTCCGGCGGCCCGCCTGTCCGCTCCGTCGCGCGTCGAGGGTACGATCACACCCATGCACCGGGTCACGAGGTGCGGAACGTGGGAGACGCAATGGACCAGGACGTCGCGGTCGTCATCGAGGACGGCGAGGACATCCGGGAGCTGCTCGCGCAGGTCCTGACGCAGGGCGGGTTCGTCGTGCACACGGCAGCCGATGGCGCCACCGGCGTCGAGCTCGTGCGCGAGCACGACCCCATCGTCGTCACGGTGGACGTCAACATGCCGGGCATCGACGGGTTCGAGACCGCCAGGCAGATCCGCAGCATCAGCACCGCGTACCTGGTGATGATCACCGCTCGCGGCGACGAGATCGACACGCTCGTCGGCCTGCAGACGGGCGCCGACGACTACATCGTCAAGCCGTTCCGGCCGCGCGAGCTGCGCGCCAGGATCGAGGCCATGATGCGCAGGCCGCGCTCGCTCGCCTCCTCGCACCCCTCCGCGCACGAGCCCGCCATGCCGGCGGCCGCGCCCGCCTCCGTGCCGGAGCCCGTGTCGCTCGCCACCTCCCCGGTCCCGCTCACCCACCCCGGGTCGACGCCGTGGCTCGAGGACGAGGCCGACGCGATGCCGCTCGAGCACCGCGGACTCCGCCTCGAGCCGGGCGCGAGGGTCGTCGAGCTCGAGGGCGTCGAGGTCGAGCTGACGCGCAGCGAGTTCGACATCCTCCGGATGCTCCTCGGGTCCGGCAGGCGCGTCGTCAGCAAGCTCCAGCTCGCCGGCATGCTGCGCGGCGAGCGCGGCGAGCCCGACCACTACCTGAGCGAGCACGATGCGCGCGCCATCGAGGTGCACGTCGCCAACCTGCGCCGGAAGCTGGGCGAGTCGCCCTCCGAGCCGCGCTGGATCGAGACCGTGCGCGGCGTCGGCTACCGCAGGACGGCCTGACCGCCGCGATCGGCCTCGTCCGTCTCGTCGTCCTCGCCGGCGACCACGACCGACACGTCGTCGCTCGCGATCGCCCGCCGCGCGGCCGCGCGCGCCGCGTCGAGCAGCGTCTCGCGGTCGTAGCCGCTCGTGCTCGTCACGCTGAGCCCCATGCCGATCGGCGGGATCACCGGCACCCCGGCGGTGCGCAGCTGGTCGAGCATCGCGCGGTGCATGCGGGCCGCGAGCTGCCGCGCCTCCGCCGGCGACGCGGGCTGGAACGCGAGCATGAGCTTGCCCTCGTCGTCGGTGCCCATCGCGGCGGTCGTCGGCGAGAGCCGGCGCACCGCCGCGCGCGCCGCCTGCCGCACGTGCTCCGCCTCGTCGGCGCCGAACGCCGTCGAGATGCGGCCGAGCGCGTCGATCCGCACCACGAGCACCGCGAACAGCTCCGCGCGGCGGTTGGCGCGCATGAGCCTGCCGCCCAGCACGCGCACGAACGACGGCTCCAGCAGCACGCCGTCGGGCGCGATCGCCATGAGCGTCGAGTCCTCGGTGCCGCGCAGCCGCACCTGCTCCGCACGGAGCACCGAGGTGAGCACCACGATCAGGATCGTGAGGCAGATCGTGACGATGCCGACCAGTCCGCTGCTGAGCCAGGTCTGGAAGACGGGGTGCGCGGTGCCGAGCACGAGGGCGGCGATGGACCGCCCGAGCTGGAAGACGGCGGCGACCGCGAGCGTGACGCTCAGCCCGACCGCGGTGCCGGTGCGCCGCATCGCCCCCTGCGTGGCCTCGAAGGCACCGAGCGCCGAGAACACCGCATTGGCCGCGAACACGAGCGCCGCGCCCGACCAGCGGCCGGCGAGCGGGCCCTCGAGCAGCACGACCGCGACGACGAGGGCGGATGCGGCGATGACCGCGACCGCCGACCGGCGCAGCCGGTGCCCGTTGTACGTGCGGCAACCGAGCCACAGCAGCCCGAGGGCCGCGACCCACGCTCCGTTGCCGACGGCCACGAGCCACCAGGAGGCGTCGTTGCTCACCGCGCGCAGTAGGGAGGCCTCCGTCGCGATCATGCCGCCGATGAAGCCGAGCGCCCACACGCGTCCCGCCCGGTCGTCCTTGCGCAGCATCGTCTCCAGCACGAAGGCGCCGCCCGCGACGTGCATGACGACCGCGGTGATGAACTGGATCGTGCCTGCGTCGAGTGTCATGCCATGGCTCCTCGCCGGACGAGCGGCAGCCGGACGACGAACGTCGCTCCGCCGCCGGGTTCGCTCTGCACCGTGATCTCTCCCCCGTGCGCGCGCACGAGGTCGCGGCTGATCGCCAGCCCGAGCCCGTTGCCCGGAGCCATGTTGCCGACCGGGGCGGCGCGGAAGCGGCGCTCGAAGAGCCGCGGCAGCGCGTCCTCGGCGATGCCGGGGCCGTCGTCGCGCACGACGAGCCACGCGTGCTTGTCGTCGCACGTCACGCCCACCTCGATGAGGCCGTCGCCCGTGTGGTAGCTCACCGCGTTGCCGACCAGGTTGTCGACCACCTGCCGCAGGCGCAGCGGGTCGATGTCGGCCTCGACCGGCTCGATGCCCGAGGTGTCGATGCGGATGTTGCGGGCGGCGGCGCGCGGCTCCATCGACTCGACCGACGCCTGCACGACCCTGGCGATGTCCTCGCGCTGGAGGGTGACGTCGAACCGGCCGGGGCCGTCGCCGGTCGCTGCCAGCACGTCACCGATGATGACGAGCAGCCGGGACGCGTTGCGCTCGGCGATCTCGAGGCTGCGGCGCGCCTGCGGGCCCACGTCGCCGCCGTCGAGCGCGAGGTCGAGGTGGCCGAGCACGCTCGTGAGCGGGGTGCGCAGCTCGTGCGACACGGAGGCGACGAGCTCGTCGCGCATCTGGCCGGCGAGCTGCTCGGCGGTCACGTCGCGGGTGATGAGGATGGCCCCGGCGTCGGCGCCGTCCACGTCGACGAGGCGGCGAGCGGTGGACTGCAGCGCGCGCCGGCTCTCGCCGGGCGGGCCCTGCCAGCAGAGCACGTTCTCGAACACCTCGCCGCGGCGTGCCCTGGCCGCGGGCGACTGCCCCGGCTCGATCGGCGTGACGCCGTCGGCGCCGTATAGCTCGGCCGACTCGTCGAAGGCGTTGAGGCGCAGGTGGGCGTCGTTCTCCACCGAGATCGAGCCGTCGGCGCCGATCCGGACGACGCCGAAGTCGACGGCGTCGAGCACCTCGCTCACCGCGTCCTCCTGCCGCCTGGCCCGCTCGACGGCGTGGTCGAGGTAGGAGGCCTGCTCGTCCAGCAGCGCGCGCTGGGCGGCCGCGCGGCGCGCGGCGACGTACGCGACGATGGATGCGGCCGTGAAGGCCAGCGGGCCCAAGTAGGTCTCCACGGGGTTGACGGCCTCGTTGACCAGCAGGTGCGCCGTCCAGAACAGCACCGACGCGCCGCCGGCGCCGATCACGAGCCCGCGCCAGCCGCCGACCGTCGCGAGCCAGGTCGCCGGCACCATCCACAGCAGCCACAGCTGCGAGTCGGGGTCGCCCATCTGCAGCAGGAAGATCGCGAGCAGGTCGCCGATGGGCACGATGGAGATCCAGCGCGGGTGCACGCGGTTCCACGGCACGACGAGCGCGACCACCGTGAGCGCGAACAGCACGAGCATGCCGACGAAGAGCAGGTCGCCCGCGGCGAGCTCACCGACCACCACCACCAGGCCGCCCGCGACGAGGCACGCGGCGGCGAGCAGCAGCTGGTTCACCGCGGTGGCGCGCTCACGAGTGCGATCAGGGCGCACCGCGTCGGTGCGACTCGCCGTCACAGCCGCGTCCATGGCATGACGCTATCGCCCCCGCGGCCCTTCGCGGCGCACACCGGGGTCCGACGGCTACGATCACGGCGAGCGGCACCGTGCGCCACGGGATCGGAGGCACCGTGCGCCGCTGGATCGGAGGCACCGTGCTGGAGCTCCTGACCGGCTCGGGGCTGGCTGCGGCCGCCGGCATGAACGCCTACATCCCGCTGCTCGCGATCGTCGCGCCCGTGCTGGTGCTCGTGGCGCTCGCGCTGCTGGCGCTGCTGGGGTGGTCGCTGTGGCGCACCGCGAGGAGGCGCCGCAACGCCGACCTGCGCTCGGCGACGCAGCGGCTCGCGGAGCGCTAGGCCGCCGGCTGCTCCGGCTCCGGCTGCTCCGGGACGGGCTCGACCGCCTCCATCCGCCACGCGCCGCGCCAGCGCACGACCCGGCCGTGGGCGTCGCGCTCGGCGAGCGCGTGCTCGTGGCCGGAGCCCAT
>JBAZPY010000117.1:0-5552 GCA_041645515.1 Agrococcus sp. | reverse complement strand
AGCCGGTCGGCGGCGGCGGCCAGCGCATCCGCGTCGGCGATGACCTCGAACGGTCCCTTCGCGACCGCCTCGGGCAGCTTCGGCGGGGCCGGCTCGGTCGCGTCAGCCACGCGTCCGCCGGTGCGCATCGAGCCCGGCGGCGCCGGGCTGCACCGGCAGGCCGGCGATGGCGCAGAGCAGGTCGGTCCAGGCGGTCAGGTGCGCGCCGAAGTCGTGGCCCGTGGGGGTCCACGACGCGCGCAGCTCGATCTGGGCGCCGTCGCCCTGCGCCGCGAGCTCGCCGAAGCCGCTCGACAGGATCTTCGTCGCGGTGCCGGACTCGGAGTGGTACTCGGCGCCGCGCTGCTCGAGCGCCTCGAGCAGGTAGGTCCAGGTCACCTCCGCCAGGAACGGGTCGACCCCGATCTCCGGATCCTGCGAGGCCTGGGTGAAGCTCACGATGCGGAAGTCGCCGCCCCACGCCTCCGGCTCCTCCGGGTCGTGCATGAGGATGAAGCGTCCGGTGCCGAGGTCGGAGTCGCGGCCGTGGCTCGGGGCGCCGACGTCCGCCGCGATCGCGAACGAGTGCGGCGCGATGCGGCCGGGTGCCGGGATCTCGCGCACCGACAGCTCGCTGCGCAGCTCGGCGCGGCGCAGCTGGTCGACGGCGGCGAGGAACGCCGCAGGCGTCGGGGCGGGGGCTCCACTGCTCGTGTCCACCGGGCAAGACTACGATTCCCCCGTGACCACCCGAGCGAGGCGCGCCGCCACCGACCAGCGGTCCCGCCGACAGGGACGCAGCGGCACGCTCGCTCTCGCAGCCGCCGGCGCGGTCGTCGCCGGAGCGGGCCTCGCCGTCACCGGCGCCTCCGCGATGATCGGCTCGATGCTCGTCACCCCGCCGCGCACGCAGGCCGACGACATCGTCGTGCTCGGCGTCGATGCGCGCGGCGTGCGCCTCGGCCGGACGCCCGACACGGGGCTGCCGGGCGTCTACGCGCTCTGGGTGGGGGACCGCCTGGCCGTGCTCGGCCCCGTCGTCGCGGAGGACGCGCACAGCGTCACCCGCGCGATCGACGAGCCCGCGCGCGAGCTGCTCGCCGATGTGCGGAGCGCGCGCTGGTCCGGGTACGCGGTGCACCGGCCGCACGACGTGACGGATGCCGTCGAGCGCGTCGACGTGCCGACGGAGCTGGGGCCCGCGCCCGCGTGGATCATGGGCGACCAGGACGCCGAGACGTGGTGCATCCAGATCCACGGCCGCGGAGTGACCCGGCGCGAGACGATCCGGGCGGTGCCCGCCTTCCTCGAGCGCGGCATCCCGTGCATGGCCGTGTCGTACCGCAACGACACCGAGGCGCCGCCGAGCCGTGACGGCAAGTTCCGGCTCGGGCTCGACGAGTGGCGCGACGTCGACGACGCGATCGGCTTCGCGGTCGCCCGCGGTGCGCGCCGGATCGTGCTCATGGGCTGGTCGATGGGCGGGCAGATCGCGCTGCAGGTCGCGCGCCGCTCCCGGCACCGGCGCAGCATCGTCGGCGTCGTGCTGGACTCGCCGGTCGTCGGCTGGCGGCCGACGCTGCGCCTGCAGGTGGCGCTCGTGCGCCTGCCCGCATGGCTCGTCGACACCGCGGTCGGGCTGCTCGAGTCGCCCGCGGCGCTGCTGTCGGGCAGTCGCAGCCTCGACTTCGACGAGCTCGACAACGTGCTGCACGCGGATGCGCTCACCCAGCCGATCCTGCTGCTGCACTCCGCCGACGACGGCTTCGTGCCGCCCGACGCGTCGAGGGAGCTCGCCGAGGCGCGCCCCGACATCGTCGACTACCGCGAGTGGCGCCAGGCTCGGCACACGAAGCTCTGGAACCTCGACCGCGGGCGCTACCTGCGCGAGATCGGCGGCTGGCTCGACGCGCGCGGGATCGCCGCGTTCGAGTAGCGCCGCCGCGCCGGCCGGCGGGTGGTCACGACACGCCGCGCAGAGGCGGTCGGCGACGGCGTGTCTTGACCACCCGGTTCGTCGCGCGCGGCGTGTCGTGACCACCCGGTTCGTCGCGCGCGGCGTGTCGTGACCACCCCGGGCGGTGAGATCAGGCGGCGGTGCGCTTCCTGACCTGCCGCTGGATGCGGCCGAGCATGCCTGCCATGCCCCGCAGTCGCAGCGGCGACACGACCCGGTCGAGGCCGAGCAGCCGCGGCATGTCGGCCGGCACGGCGAGCACCTCGTCGGCGCTCGCGCCCTCGAGGCCCTGCGCGAGGATCGAGGCGAAGCCGCGCGTGGTCGGCGACTCGGCGGGCGCTGTCGCGTGCACGTGCACGGCGTCGTCGACCTCGACGAAGAGGAAGACGGGGGACTGGCACTCAGCGACCCGCTCACCGAGGTCGGGATGGTCGGCGTAGCGCTGCGGCAGCTCGGGCAGCTCGTCGGCGAACTCGAGCAGCAGCTGCAGGCGGTCCTGCTCCTCCATGGCCTGGAAGTCGTCGACGGTGCGCTGCAGCGCTGCGGTGAGGGTCATCGGGCCGCCCCAGGACGTACGGGCACCTCGCCGGGCTCGACGCCGACCGCGATCGGCACGCCGACGAGCGAGCCCCACTCGGTCCACGAGCCGTCGTAGTTGCGCACGCCCGGCAGTCCGAGCAGGTGGGTGAGCACGAACCAGGTGTGGCTCGAGCGCTCGCCGATGCGGCAGTACGCGATCACGTCGTCCGCGCCCCGGAGGCCGGCGCCGTCGAGGTAGATCGTCTCGAGCTCCGCGCGCGACCGGAAGGTCCCGTCCTCGTTGACCGCCTTGCCCCACGGCACGCTCGCGGCGGTGGGGATGTGGCCGGCGCGCAGGGCGCCCTCCTCCGGGTAGGCCGGGGCCGTTGTCCGCTCGCCCGAGTACTCCTCGGGGCTGCGGACGTCGACCAGCGGCTTGCCGAGGTGGGCGAGCACGTCGTCGCGGAAGGCGCGGAGCGTGCGGTCGTCGCGCGGGACGACCGGCACCTCGACCGCCGGCCGGTTCGCCGGCTCGCGCGTGAGCTCCCGGCCCTCGGCGATCCAGGCGTCCCGGCCGCCGTCCATGATGCGCGTGCCGTCGCGGCCGTAGAGCGCGAACACCCACAGCGCGTACGTCGCCCACCAGTTCGCCTTGTCGCCGTAGAAGACCACGGTCGTGTCGGGGCCGATGCCCTTGCGTCCGAGCAGCGCGGCGAACGCCTCGGGGGAGAGGTAGTCACGCTGCACCGGGTCGTTGAGCTCGGTGTGCCAGTCGATCTTCACGGCTCCGGGGATGTGGCCGACCTCGTAGAGCAGCACGTCCTCGTCGGACTCGACGATGACCACGTCCGGATCGTCGAGGTGCGCGGCGACCCACTCGGTGGAGACCAGGCGGTCGGGGGACGCGTACTCGGCGAAGCGGGGCTCGGTCTCGGTCACAGCGTCTCCTTCTGGGGGGCAGCCCGACGGGTTCATCGGCCGCGTTCGTCGGCCTCGCTAGGCTCATCGGCCTGAGTAGGCTCGCAGGGGGGAACGCCATCCTCCCATCGATTCTTCCCGCCAGGCGCGTGCTCGCGCCGCAGAAGGAGCGCCCATAATGCCAGCACCGATCTCGCTCGTCGAGCTCCGGCCCCAGGTCGGTGCAGAGCAGATCGTCGCGAGCCTCGTGCCGCCGCCGCAGTTCGACGGCGCGACGTTCGCGAGCTACCGGCCGGACCCAGCGCATCCGTCGCAGGCCGACGCGCTGCAGCGCATGCAGGAGCTCGTCGAGGCCTGGACGAAGCCGAAGCGCGGCTTCTTCCGCAAGCCGCAGGAGGTGAAGCCCGGCATCTACCTCGACGGCGGCTTCGGCGTGGGCAAGACCCACCTGCTCGCCTCGCTCTGGAAGGCCATGCCCGGCCCGAAGGTGTTCGGCACGTTCATCGAGTACACGGCGCTCGTCGGCGCCCTCGGCTACGCCGAGACGGTGCGGCAGCTGCAGGGCTCGCGGATCGTCTGCATCGACGAGTTCGAGCTCGACGACCCGGGCGACACGATGGTGATGACCCGGCTGCTGGGCGAGCTCGTGGCGACCGGCACGAAGCTGGCGGCGACGAGCAACACCCCACCCAATGCGCTCGGCGACGGCCGCTTCGCCGCCTCCGACTTCCTGCGCGAGATCACCGCGATCGCCGACCGGTTCCAGATCATGCGGATCGACGCCGAGGACTATCGGCACCGCGACATCACCGGCCACGCGCCGGTCGTCGCGGACGACGCCATCGAGCGCGAGCTGGCCGCCATCGACGGCACGACGGCCCTCGACGACTTCGACGGGCTCATCGCCCACCTCGCGCACGTGCACCCGTCGCGCTACATCGGCCTCGTCGAGGGGCTGCGCGGGCTCGGCCTGCGCGACGTGCGGGTGCTGCACGACCAGAACGACGCGCTGCGCTTCGTCGCGCTCGTCGACCGCCTCTACGACGCCCAGGTGGCGCTGCGGGCGAGCGGCACGAGCCTCGACCAGGTCTTCAGCGAGGAGATGCTGGGCGGCGGGTACCGCAAGAAGTACCTGCGCGCGATCTCGCGCCTGATCGCGCTGGCGAACGAGTAGCTCCGCTCAGACGCCGTCGGTGCGGTGCAGCTGCTCCTCGGCGTCGCGCTGCGCGGCCGTGGCCGCGTCGACCGGCGGGTAGCGGCGGCTGAGCAGCGCGATGTAGACGGCGCCGAGCACCGCCGAGATGAGCGAGCCCGCCAGCACGCCCAGCGTGCCCTCGACGATCAGCTCCTCCGCGGTGCGGTGCGCGAGCTCGTTCATGAGCAGCGAGACGGTGAAGCCGATGCCGCCCAGCAGGCTGACGCCGACGAGCTCGGAGAACCGCACCCGCTCGAGCTTCGGCACCCGCAGCGCCGCCTGACCGATCAGCCCGGCCACGGTGATGCCCACGAGCTTGCCGACCGGCAGCGCGATCACGATCGCCCAGAACACCGGGCTCAGCTGCCCGAGCGGCACCTGCGGGATCACCACCGACGCCGAGGTGAATGCGAACAGCGGCAGCACGATGCCGTTCGAGAACGGCTCGAGCTTGACGCGTGCCGACTCGGCCGGGGCGGGGGAGAGCACGAGGCCGAGCGCGACGCCCGCGATCGTCGCGTGGATGCCGCTCATGGCGACCAGCCACCAGGTCACGAGCGCGACGACCAGCAGCAGTATCCGGAGCGTCCAGTCGCCGCGCCGGGTGCGGTAGGCGCGGCCGAGCAGCCAGAACACCACCACGCCGAGCGCGGCGAGCGCGAGGTGGGGCACCGACACGCTGTCGGTGAAGAACACGGCGATGAAGAGGATGCCGATGAGGTCGTCGATGACGGCGAGCGCGAGCAGCAGCGCCCGCACGTTCGAGGGCAGCCGCTTGCCGACCAGGGCCAGCACGCCGAGCGCGAAGGCGATGTCGGTGGCGGTCGGGATCGGCCAGCCCAGCGCGCCGTCGGCGCCCGCGAGGTTGAAGTAGAGGATCGCCGGCACCGCGACGCCGCCGAGCGCGGCGATCGTGGGCACCGCCGCCTTCGAGACGCTCGAGAGGTCGCCCTGCGTGAACTCGTAGCGCAGCTCGATCGCCAC
>JBAZPY010000116.1:0-5555 GCA_041645515.1 Agrococcus sp. | reverse complement strand
TCTCATCCCTCGCCTCCGTCGCAGCGCTCATCGGAGAGCTGCAAGAGGAAGGTCGACCGATCGACATCCTGATCAACAACGCCGGCGTCATGCGCCCGCCGACGAGGCTCGAGACCCAGGATGGCTTCGAGCTGCAGATGGGCACGAACCACCTCGGTCACTTCGCCCTCACGCTCGGCCTGCTGCCGCTGCTCCGCGAAGGACGCGCCCGAGTCGTCAACCAGACCAGCATCGCCGCCCGCGGCGACGCGATCGACTTCGACGACTTCAACTCGGAGCGGGCGTACGACGTGATGGGCGCCTACTCGGCGTCGAAGATCGCCGTCGCACTGTTCTCGCGCGAGCTCGACGCGCGGAGCCGAGCCGGTGGATGGGGCATCACCAGCAGCATCTCCCACTCCGGCGTCTCGCCCACGAACCTGCTCGCGGCGCAGCCGGAGATGGGACGTCACACCGTCCCGATGGAGCGACGAATCATCGGGTTGCTCTCCCGCATCGGCATCGCGGGCACTCCGCACAGCGCCGCACTGCCTGCGCTGATGGCGGCCACCAGTCCGGACGCGGGCGGCGACCAGTTCTTCGGACCAAGCCGGCTGATCGGTGGTCCGGCCGCACTGCAGCAGCTGTGGCCACCGCTGCAGGACATGGACGCAGCTCGACGGGTCTGGAACGAGTCCGAGCGCCTCGTCGGCTGCATCACACACTGAACCAGGGCGGCGCCCCGGATGCGCGAGAAAGGGCCCCTGGCCGGTGATCTCGCACCGGCCAGGGACCCTGTACTACGTACACCCCCCGGGACTCGAACCCGGAACCAATTGATTAAGAGTCAACTGCTCTGCCAATTGAGCTAGAGGTGCATGGTGTCTCCACCGAGGATCAAGCGTAGCACGACCCCGGGGGTGGTGCCCAGTCGGGCGTCGGCGCTGGTTGGATGGACGGGATGACGCACCTCGAACCCGGCATGCCCGCACCCGACTTCACCCTGCCCGACCAGCACGGCGAGCCCGTGTCGCTCACGTCGCTGCGCGGACGGCGCGTGATCGTCTACTTCTACCCCGAGGCGCTCACCTCGGCGTGCAAGCAGCAGGCGTGCGACTTCCGCGATGCGGAGCCGAACCTCGCCCGGCACGGCTACGCCGTGCTCGGGATCTCCCGCGACAGCGTCGAGAAGCTCGCCCGCGCGAGCGAGCTAGACGCGCTCCCCTTCCCGCTGCTGAGCGACGCCGACGTCGCCGTCCACCGCGCGTGGGGCACCTTCGGGGAGAAGAACAGCTACGGCCGCATCGTCGAGGGCGTGCGCCGCTCGACGTTCGTGCTCGACGAGGACGGCGTGATCACGCACGCGTTCTACAACACGCGCGCGAAGGGCCACCTCGAGATGCTGGACAAGCGGCTGGCCTTCAGCGCCTGACGCCACCCACGCGCTTCAGTCGCGGCGCAACCAGTCGGTGACGCTGCGGCGCAGGACGAGGATGAGCCCGGCGATGGACAGCCCGGCGAGCACGAGCGCGAGCGGCACCGGACCCTCGCCCCCGTCGAACGTGCCGAGCGCGACGCCGAGCTGCAGCACCTGCCAGACGACCGTGGCGCCGCGCGACCAGGCACGACCGTCGAGCATCGCCCGGCCGGCCGCGAGCAGGAAGGCGGCGGCACCCGCGGCGAGCACCGCGAGGAAGAGACCACCGGCGATGTGGTCGACCGGATCGCCGAGGGCTGCGACCGCCAGCCAGACGGCGAGCACGAGCATGCCCAGGGCCTCCACGAGCAGGATCGCACCGGTCCACGTCGCCGTCCTCGGACGCCCGTTCGAGACTTCGCTCACGGAATCAACCCTTGCCTCTCTGGGGGCGCTGTGAAACCATAGGTGGTCGGGCCGCAGTGCTGCAGCGCCCGAAGACTTCCGCGCCGCGACTGCCTCGCGCTGCGCGACCTCCCCCTCCAATGTACAAGGAGCACATGTATGGATTGGCGTGATGACGCTGCCTGCCTCACGGTGGACCCCGAGCTGTTCTTCCCGGTGGGCAACACCGGGCCGGCGCTCGAGCAGATCGAGAAGGCGAAGGCTGTCTGTGCGACGTGCCCGGTGACCGAGATGTGCCTGCAGTACGCACTCGAGACGAGCCAGGACTCGGGCGTGTGGGGCGGCCTCTCGGAGGACGAGCGTCGCGCGCTCAAGCGTCGCGCCGCTCGCGCGCGCCGCGCGGGCTGACACAGCACGAGCAGCAGCGGGGTCGCCGGAGGGCGGCCCCGCTCTTTCGTGCGCGGAGCACGTCGCTCAGACCTCGTCGTCCTCGCGGATGTACGAGATCGGCACCTTCACGGTGACCTCGGTGCCCTCGACGGCACGGGCGCCCCAGTCGATCGAGCCGGAGAGCTCGCCGGTGACGAGCGTCTTCACGATCTGCGTGCCGAGGCCGGAGCCGACCCTCCCGGGCGGCAGGCCCGCGCCGTTGTCGCACACCTGCACGGTGAGCCATCCGTCGTCGCGGTTCGCGGTGATCCGCACCAGCCCGTCCTGCCGGCCGACGAGCCCGTGCTCGACCGCGTTCGTGACGAGCTCGGTGAGCGCGAGCGCGAGCGGCGTCGCGTAGCCGCTCGGCAGCACGCCGAACGAGCCGACCCGCTCGGTGCGCACCTGCGCTCCGTGGATCGACGCGAGCTCGCTCGTGAGCTTCATCGAGCGGTCGAAGACCGCGTCGAAGTCGACCGACTGGCTCAGGCCCTCCGAGAGCGTGTCGTGCACGACGGCGATCGACGACACGCGCCGCTCGGCATCCTGCAGCGCGGTGCGCGCCTCGACGCTCTTCGTCCGGCGCGACTGGATGCGCAGCAGCGCCGCCACCGTCTGCAGGTTGTTCTTGACGCGATGGTGGATCTCGCGGATCGTCGCATCCTTCGTGATGAGCGTCTGCTCCTGCATGCGCATGTCGGTGACGTCGCGCACGAGCACGAGGGCGCCGAGCCGCGTCGCTCCCCTGCGCAGCGGCACGGCGCGCAGCGACAGGGTGACCGAGCGCGTCTCGATGTCGGTGCGCCACGGCGCGCGACCCGTGACGACGAGCGGCAGGGCCTCGTCCACCTCGTGCGAGTCGTCGATGAGCTCGGTGGTGATCTCGGCGAGCGACTCGCCCTCGAGCTCGCCGCGGAAGCCCAGCCGGGTGAAGGCCGACAGCGCGTTGGGGCTCGCGAAGGTGACGGTGCCCGCCTGGTCGAGCCGGATCAGTCCGTCGGATGCGCGCGCTGCGCCGCGACGCGGACCGCTCGGGGCCGCCTGGTCGGGGAAGTCGCCGTCGGCGATCATGCGGAAGAGCTCGCCCGCGCACTCGCGGAACGTGCGCTCCTGGCGGCCCGCGCTGCGGGTGTCGGCGTGGTTCGCGTGGCGGCTGATCACGGCGATGGGGCGCTGCACGAGCGCTGTCGACGGCTCGGCCTCACGGCGGCGCACCGGGAACGCCTTCACCTTCGCGTCGGTCTCGACGCCCCACTCGGGCGAGTCGGCGTCGAGCGAGACGCCCTCCTCGTAGGCGCGCCCGACCTGCTCGCGCCACGAGTTGCGCACGGGCTGACCGACGATGTCGCGGTAGAAGAGCGTCGCCGCTCCGGCGGGACGCGCGTGCTGGACGGCGATGTAGCCGTCGTCGTCGCCGGTCGGCAGCCACAGCACGATGTCGCCGATCGCGAGGTCGGCGAGCAGCTGGAAGTCGGCGACGAGGCGATGCAGCCATTGGACGTCCTGCTCGCTCACTTGACCGTAGCGCTCGGCGATCGACGTCAGGCTCGTCACCCGGTCAGCCTAGCGCGGCGCGATCAGCGGAGCGCCGCGCGCCAGGAGCGCCGGTGCCGCACCGACGCTCGCAGCGCGGCCCGGCTGACAGGCGCCTCCCGCGGGACGAGCGCGGCGGCGAGCTCCTGCACCCGGCGGCGCAACCGCGACCTGCCGGCCACGTCGACGAGGGGCCTGCCCTCGAGCAGCGCCGCGTCGGCCGCCCGGCCGTCGAAGGGCCAGCACGACTCGGGCGTCACCTGCGCCAGCCTGCGCAGCGTCTCGAGCACCGCGCGCTCCGGGGCGACCCCCGTCGCGCCCGGCCGCAGCTTGTTCACGACCACGCGCAGCCGCGCCTGCGGCGCCGCCTCGCGCAGCTCGGGCAGCGCGCGCACGAGGCGCGCGACCCCGACCGGGTCTCCGCCTGCCACGACCACCACGTCGTCGGCCGCCTCGAGCGACGCGATCGTCGCCGCGTGACGGCGCGGTGCGAAGAGGTCGCTCGAGATCTCCTCGTCGCGCTCGAGGCTCGAGGCGACGTCGACGACGGTCCAGTCGGTCCAGTCCCGGCAGCGCGCGAGCACCTCGGTCACGCGATCGGCGCCGAGCTCGGGCCAGCGGCTCGCTCGCCCGATGCCCGTGAGCACGCGCACGACGCCGCCCATCGTCGGCAGCGTCTGCGCGATGCGGTCGAGCTCGTCGACGGTGAGGCTGCCCGCGCGCGCGAGCCGAGCGGCCGCAGCGAAGCCGGGCGACTCGTCGAGCAGGCCCAGCGCGGGAGCGACCGCCGCGCTCGTGGTGTCGGCGTCGACGAGCGCGACCCGCTGGCCGAGCAGCGCGAGCTCCGCGGCGAGCGCGATCGCCGCGGTGGTGCGGCCCGGCGCCCCCGCCGGCCCCCAGACGACGACGATCCGGCCGCGCGGCGGCTCGGGCGGCGCCTCGCCGGTGGCGGGGGTGACGGCCGCCTCGACGGCGTCGAACCCATCCGACCACGAGACCGCCTCGAGCCCGAGCGTCCGCGCCCGCGCCCGCTCGGCGTCGTCGTCGGCGAGCGCCACCAGCCGGAGGCCGCGCTCGTCGCACGCGTCGACCAGCTGCCGGCTCGCATGCCGGGCGTCCGCCACGACGAGCACGAGGTCGATGCGCGGCTCGGCGTCGACGCTGCGGGCGGTCAGCCGCTCCACGAGGTCGGCCGCGGTCGCCGCGCGCACGGCGACGCGATGGCCGTGGCGTGCCGCCTCCCGCACGATCGCGTCCTCGCGCTCGAGCGGGGCCGAGACGGCGATGCCGATCACGGCGCCGCGACCGGCTGCGCGAGGGGCACGACGCTCAGCGCGTGCTCGTTCGAGACCGCCTCGAGCACCAGCGCCACCTGGTCGCGCGGCACGAGCAGCTCGAGCTGCATGCCGTCGGACGCGAGGATGCCCTCGTCCTCGACCACGCCCGCCACGATCGCGCCGGCGACGAGCACGGCCGGCGCTCCGAAGCCGTCGTCCGTCGGCGGCGCGGTCCAGACGTCGACGGCTGCCCCGCGCTGGACGGCGCTCGGCAGCGCACCGTCCACGTCGATCACCATCGCGGCGCGCTCCGCGCTCGCCGCCTGACCGACGGCGCGCAGCGGGAGCACCTCGCCCTCCCCCACCGTGGCGGCGACGACGAGTCCAAGCGGCTCCGCTGCCCCGGCGAGATAGCGGTCCCTGCCCTGCGGCAGCCGCAGGTCGATCTGCTGGACGTCGCCCGCGGCGATCGTCTCGCCCGGCAGCAGCGTGCGCGTCGCGGCCCACGCGACCTC
>JBAZPY010000115.1:0-5574 GCA_041645515.1 Agrococcus sp. | reverse complement strand
GCAGCAGTTCCTCACCGACGTCTGGTGGGGCGACCTGGACGTGCTGCTCATCGACATGCCGCCCGGCACGGGCGACGTCGCGATCTCGCTCGGGCAGCTGCTGCCGCACGCGCAGGTGCTCGTCGTGACGACGCCGCAGCGCGCCGCGGCCGACGTCGCCGAGCGCGCGGCGGAGGTCGCGCGGCAGACCGGCCAGCAGGTGCTCGGCGTGGTCGAGAACATGGCGGGGCTCGCGCAGCCCGACGGCTCCATCCTCGAGCTGTTCGGCGCCGGCGGCGGCGACGAGGCGGCGCGCAGGCTCGACGTGCCGCTGCTCGCGCGCATCCCGCTGTCGGTGGCGCTCCGCGAGGGCGGCGACGCGGGCTCCCCCGTCGTCGCGGCCGAGCCGACGGATCCCGCGGCGGCGGCCGTCATCGCGCTCGCCGAGGCGCTGCGAGGCACGCGCCCGATCGCGGGCCGAGGCCTCCCGCTCTCCCCCGCCTGACCCTCGCTCGCTGGTCGAGCCGCACGCGCCGAAGGCGCGCGCGAGTCGAGACCGCCTCCCGCCGCTCGAGCCGCCCCTCGCGCTGAGCACGGCTCCAGCCTTGGCTCCGCTTCTCGAGCGCGAACAGGCTCGACCAGCGGTGAGGCTAGGTCGCCTCGTCGTCGAAGCGCATCGGGCCCGAGTCGCGGCGCGGCAGGCCCGTCACCGTCGCGACCGACGACGCCGCGGCGGCGGTCGCGAAGTCCTGCGGCGGTGGCGGGTCGTCGCGCAGCGCGTCCATGACGATGCGCCGCGGGTCGTACTGCCGCGGGTCGAGCCTTCGCCAGTCGACCTCGTCGAACTCCGGCCCCATCTCCTCGCGCATCCGCTCCTTCGCGCCGCCAGCGAGGTCGCGCAGGCCGCGCACGAGGGCGCCGAGCTTCTCGGCGAGCGCGGGCAGCCGCTCGGGGCCGATGAGGATGGCCGCGAGCACTGCGATGAGCAGCAGCTTGTCGAGGGTGATGCCTGCGAGGGACACGCCTCCAGGGTAGTCGAGGCGATGACGGCCGAATCGGCGGCGAGCCTGGAGGGTACGGATGCGACGCACGACTAGGGTCGTGCACGGAGGAACCGTGCAGACATCATCGCTCATCGCCAAGTACCTCGACGACCTCGCGAGCGAGGACGAGGTGCTCACCGCCGCGCGCGACGCCTCCGTCGAGCTCGGCATCACACCCATCGCTCCCGCCGTCGGCGCCCAGCTCGCCGCGGTCGCCGCGGCGACGCAGGCCGCCGCGATCCTCGAGGTCGGCACCGGCGCGGGCGTCAGCGGCCTCTGGCTGCTGCGCGGCGCCCCCACGGCCACGCTCACCTCGATCGACACAGAGCTCGACCACCAGCAGCACGCTCGAGCGGCGTTCGCGAAGGCCGGCATCCCCGTCACCCGCGCCCGGCTGATCACGGGCAAGGCGCGCGACGTGCTGCCGCGGATGAACGAGTCGAGCTACGACATCGTGCTCATCGACGCCGACCAGGCGGGGATGCTCGAGTACGTCGAGCACGCGCTCGCCCTCGTGCGCGTCGGCGGGTCGGTGCTCGTCGCCCACGCCCTGCTCGGCGGCAAGGTCGCCGACCCCGCCCAGCGCGACGACGCCGTCGCGGACGTGCGGGCGCTGCTCAAGGAGCTGTCGACGAGCGACGCGGTGCAGGCAGCGCTCTCGCCGGTCGGCGACGGCCTGCTGCAGATCGTGCGCAAGCCCGAGCCGCCGGCGCCCCAGCAGCGCTAGCGCCGGACGGCGGAGGGGGCCGACCCGCCAGTGGATCGGCCCCCTCGCAGTCGGCCGATGCGGCCGGACGGGATCACGCGGTGACGACGACCTCGCCAAGCGCCTTGTGGAGCGCTGCGGCCTCCGCGTCGTTGACGGACACGACGAGGCGTCCGCCGCCTTCGAGAGGGACGCGGACGACGATGACCCGACCCTCCTTGACGGCCTCGAGCGGTCCATCTCCGGTGCGTGGTTTCATGGCGGCCATGGAGGCACCCCTTTCGGTTCTGTGCTGCTAGGGCTATTGTCTCACGTTCCCGTGCCGGGTTTCTCGTTGCGGAAGCACGGCGTGCCCTGATATATGGGGACTCCTCGACTACGGGACCGTCCAGTCGGCGCCGTTGACCTGCCAGCAGAACCAGATCCACACCGGCTGCAGCACGATGCACGCGGCGAGCAGCACCGCTCGCGCCCACGTCGGCCGCAGCGCCGCGACGATGGCCGCCGCGGGGAAGATCGGCATGAGCAGCCGCCACGTCGACGACTGCGGGAACCACACCGCCGCGAGGTAGAGCAGGTACGCGATCGTCCACAGCCGCGGCTCGAGGGCGACGCCCCGCCGCCACGGGCCGGCCAGCAGCACCACCGCGGCGGCGACGATCCCGAGGAGCCAGAGCGGCCACCACGGCCCGAACCACCACTCGAGCCCGATCGGCCACGGGGTGAGCGGCACGAGCTCCTGCCGGCCGATGTACGCGGAGCGCCAGCTCAGCTCCGTCTCGACGTAGGCGGTCGCGCTGCCGGTGACGAGCGTGGACGCGATGAGCCAGCCGAAGCCCCACAGCGCGCTCCACGCCCCCAGCCCCACGAGCATCCGCCGCTCCTCGACCGGGAACGCGGCGCGGTCGCGCGAGAGGCGGATGAGGAACCACAGCCCGAGCGCGAGCGCGAACGCGAGGCCGCCGGGCCGGGTGAGCGAGAGCACGGGCAGCAGCACCCACAGCCACGGCCACGCGCGCGTGCGCCACGCGAGCAGCGCGCCGGCGAGCAGCAGCAGGAAGAGCGACTCGGCGTAGCCCAGCTGGAACACCGGCGCGGTGGGCGACAGCAGCACGAGCGCGAGCGCGAAGCGCTCCCTGCCGGGCGCGATGTCGGCGAAGAGCCGGTAGGCGACGAGCGCGAACCCGAGCGAGGCGGCGACCGACACGAGCACCGACGCGGCCTCCCACGGCAGCCCGACGGCCGTGAGGAGCCGCGCGACCAGCGGGTAGACGGGCATGAACGCCCAGGCGTTCTCGCCGACGTGCCCCTCGTCGTCGAGCGGCAGCTCCGACGGGTAGCCGGCGACCGAGACGATGAAGTACCAGTGGGCGTCCCACATCGTCGAGTAGTCGAGCAGGCCGGGGCCCGCGGGCGTCCACGAGCTCTGCTCCTGGCGTCCCGCGAACGCGGCGAGGAAGGCGGTGCTGATCAGCCGGGAGACGAGCCAGAGCGCGGCCGGCCACAGCCACCAGCGCTCGGCGCTGTCCGGGAGGAGCCCGGCGCGGCGCTCGGTCAGGCGGGCGAGAGCCACGTGCGGAGGCTCTCCTCGGTCGCGACGATCTGCGCGACCGGCACCGACTCGTCGTCGGCGTGCGCCTTCGAGGGGTCGCCCGGGCCGAAGTTCACGGCGGGGATCCCGAGGCTCCAGAAGCGCGCGACGTCGGTCCAGCCGTACTTCGGCTGCGGCGTCACGCCGACGGCCTCGATGAACTCCTTCGCGAGCGGGGCGTCGAGCCCCGGCCGGGCGCCGGGGGCCGCGTCGATGACGCGCACATCGAAGCCCTCGAACAGCTCGACGACGTGCTCGGTGGCCTCCTCGAGGCTGCGCGAGGGGGCGAAGCGATAGTTGACCTGCACGACGCACTCGTCGGGGATGACGTTGGTGGCGACGCCGCCGGAGATCTGCACCGCGTTCAGGCCCTCGCGGTACAGCAGCCCCTCGACCTCGATCTGGCGCGGCCGGTACGACTGCAGCACCTCCAGCACCTCCGCCGCGTCGTGGATCGCGTTGTGGCCGACCCAGGCTCGCGCCGAGTGCGCCCGCACCCCGCGGGTGCGGATCTCGGCACGGAGCGTGCCGTTGCAGCCGCCCTCGATGTGGCCGTTCGACGGCTCGCCGAGGATCGCGAAGTCGCCCTGCATGAGCTCGGGGTGCGCTGCGGCCAGCAGGCGGAGGCCGTTCGACTCCTCCCCCACCTCCTCGTGGTCGTACCAGATCCAGGTGAGGTCGACGACCGGCTCGGCGAGCTCGGCCGCGAGCTTCAGCTGCACCGCGACGCCTGCCTTCATGTCCACCGTGCCGCGGCCCCAGATGTGCGGCTCGCCGTCGACCTCGACGTCGCGCGTCGGCAGGTTGCCGTTGATCGGCACCGTGTCGATGTGCCCGGCGATGACGACGCGGCGGTCCCTCCCGAGCCGCGTGCGAGCGACGACGGTGTCGCCGAGGCGCGTCACCTCCAGGTGCGGCACGGCCTGCACCGCGGCCTCGATCGCGTCGGCGAGCGGCCCCTCGTTGTCGGAGACGGAGTCGATGTCGCACAGCGCGCGGGTCAGCTCCACGCTGGTCGCGGCAAGGTCGAGCGGGAGGGCAGTCATGCGCCCCAGCCTAGACTTGGAGCATGGCTCGCCCCGCACACGGACATGCGCTCGTCACCGTCTTCGAGGGGCGGGTGCTCGACGCCTGGTTCCCCTCCCCGGAGCTCGGCTCCGCGAACGGCGACGAGGCGTGGGTGGGCGGTGGCGCGCTCGGCGACCAGTCCGGCCCGGTGCCGGAGCGCGGCGTCGTGCTCGAGCACCGGCACGTCGAGATCGACCTGGATGCCGCCCCCGCATCGACCGAGGACGCCTACCTGCGCCTCCACCTGCTCAGCCACCGACTGGCGCAGCCGAACACCATCAACCTCGACGGGATCTTCGCCGCGCTGCCGGTCGTCGCGTGGACGAACGCCGGCGCCGTCGACCCCGAGTGGGCGGTCGCCCACCGGGTGCAGCTGCAGCGCGCCGGCATCCAGGTGCAGCTCGTCGACCGCTTCCCTCGCATGACCGACTTCGTCATCCCCGATGGCGTCCGCATCGGTGACGCCTCGCGCATACGCCTCGGCGCTCACCTCGCGCCCGGCACGGTCGTCATGCACGAGGGCTTCGTGAACTTCAACGCCGGCACGCTCGGCACCTCGATGGTGGAGGGCCGCGTCTCGCAGGGTGTCGTCGTGGGCGACGGCACCGACATCGGCGGCGGCGCGTCGATCATGGGCACGCTCTCGGGCGGCGGCAAGGAGCGCGTGCAGCTGGGCGCGCGCGTGCTGCTGGGCGCGAACGCCGGCGTCGGCATCTCGATCGGCGACGACTCGGTGGTCGAGGCCGGGCTCTACGTCACGGCCGGCACGAAGGTGACGCTCGTGCCCTCGGGCGAGACCGTGAAGGCCGTCGAGCTCTCGGGGACGCCCGGGCTGCTGTTCCGCCGGAACTCCGTCACCGGCGCGGTCGAGGTCGTCGCGCGCGACGGCCGCGGCGTCGAGCTGAACGCGCTCCTCCACTAGTCGTTCCGCCGCCGGGCGGAGCACCCGTTCCGCCGTGCGGCGGAGGCGACGCGGCGCCCCGCGCTGGCAGGCTGTGGCCATGACGTCCGCGCACGCCCGGCCCGCCCCCGCACCGCCCCAGCAGGAGCCGGCGCTCGAGCTCGTGCAGCTCGCGAAGCGCTTCGGCCAGAAGGTGGCCGTCGACGGGCTGAGCCTCGCCGTGCCGCAGGGCTCGATGTTCGGCCTCGTCGGCCCCAACGGCGCCGGCAAGACGACGACCCTCTCG
>JBAZPY010000114.1:0-5578 GCA_041645515.1 Agrococcus sp. | reverse complement strand
GAGCAAGTGTGGCCCTCGCCATGCTTTTCCCTGGTGGGCCGCCGAGGCAAAGAAATAGGGCCAGGTGCGAACTTCCTCCAAGGGTGGTCCCTTGGTCGAAAGTTCACACCTGACCCGTCTGTGGGTGAGTAACGGGACTTGAACCCGCGACATCCGCCACCACAAGGCGGCGCTCTACCAACTGAGCTATACCCACCATGTGCGCTGAAAGCGCAACCAGGACAGTGTACGACATCCTGGGCCCGATCGCCGCATCGGGCGCTCATTCCGTCTGGAGCGCTCCGAAGCCGTCCGACACCTCGCGTGCGATCTGCTGCAGCTCCTCGTTCGGGCGCCCAGGCGCATCCGTGAACACGGCGCGGCGGTAGTAGCGCAGCTCGCGGATGGACTCGAGGATGTCGGCGAGCGCGCGATGCCCGCCGGCCTTCTCCGGCGCCTGGAAGTACGCGCGCGGGAACCAGCGGCGCGAGAGCTCCTTGATGCTCGACACGTCGATCGAGCGGTAGTGCAGGAAGCCGTCGAGCGTCGGCATGTAGCGGGCGATGAACATCCGGTCGGTGCCGATCGTGTTGCCGCCGAGCGGCGCGGAGCGCTCGAGCGGCACGAAGCGCTGCACGTACTCGAGCACCTCGAGCTCGGCCTCGGCGAGCGAGACGCCGTGCTCGAGCTGCAGGTCGAGCCCGCTCGTGGCGTGCATCTGCCGCACGAAGTCGCCCATCTGCGCGAGTGCGGCGTCGGAGGGCTTGATCACCACCTGCAGCCCCGGGTCGAGCACCTCGAGCTCGAAGTCGGTGACGACGACCGCCATCTCGACGAGCTCGTCGACCGACGGGTCGAGGCCCGTCATCTCGCAGTCGATCCAGACGATCCGATCAGCAGCAGCCACGCGGCGAGTCTACGGGGCGGTGGCGCGCTCAGCCGAGCGCCGCGAACAGCTCGTCGGGGTCGACCTCTGCGAGCGTGCCGATCGTGCGCTCGGCGGGCACGGGGGATGCGGTCAGCTGCGTCGTCAGGAACCACAGCCGGGCGCCGGCGGCCGTCGCGGAGCGGGCGCCCGAGCCGGAGTCCTCGAAGGCGATGGAGGCGGAAGCATCGGCGCCGAGCCGGCGGATCGCGAGCGCGTACGGCTCCGGGTCGGGCTTGGAGCGCTCGACGTCGTCAGCGGAGACCGCGAAGCGCAGGGCGCCCTCGGGCGCGGCCTCGAGCACCGCGTGCGCGTTCGCGGCACTCGCGTTCGTGATGAGCGCCGCCGGGATGCCCGCGGCGGCGACGCGCTCGAGCATGGCGAGGCTGCCGGGCAGCCACGGCACCTCGTCGCGCACGAGATCGGCGACGGCGCCCGCGACCGTTGCGATGACAGAGGCGGCGTCCATGGTGACGCCGCGCTCGCGCATCCGCTCGGCCCAGTCGACCATCGGCCTGCCCGTCGTCCAGTGGGCGTCCTCCGCGGTCCACTCGATGCGGTGCCGGCGCGCGAACACGCGCATCTCGTCGTGCCACATGGGTTCCGAGTCGATGAGGGTCCCGTCCATGTCGAACAGCAGCGCACCGGTCATGCCTCCAGCCTCGCACGCCGCCCGCGTCGGCGACTCACCGGTGGCGCCGCAGCAGCCGCTTCGCGACGCGATCCGCCGTGCCGACGAAGCGGCCGAGCGTGTGCACCGTGACGACGCGGCCGGATGCGGTGTCGACGGCGACGAAGGCGCCGGAGTCGCGCACGTGACCGTTGTGCCACCGCAGGGCGCCGGTCCGCTGCCAGCCCGGGGCGCGACCAGCACGGTCGTCCAGGGCGGCGGTCGCGTACTGCTCGAGCGCCGCGAACGTGCCCCACAGCCCTCCCGCGCCGACGAAGGGCCCGGTGTGCATCGTCCATGGCGCGCGGGCGGTGCCGGACCACGAGCGGACCACCGGTCGGCGGTGCTGGGGCGGGTCGACGGCGGCGTCGGTCACGCCCAGCGGCTCGAGCGCGTACCGCCGCGCCAGCGACCACCACGGCTCGCCGGTCGTGACCTCGAGCGCCCGGGTCAGGACGGCGTAGCCGAGGTTGGAGTAAGCCGGGCGCGGCCTCGGCGGTCGCCACTGCTCGGCGAGGGCAGGCAGCACCTCGTCGTCGAAGACGGCGGTCGTGAACCGCGCATAGGGGTCGAGCACATCTGTCATGCCGACCGGCACGCTGGGGAGCCCCGAGGTGTGCGAGATGAGGTCGGCGAGCGTGACCGAATCGGGCAGCGCTGCGGCCGGGAGGTGTGCAGTGACAGGCGCGGTGAGATCCAGCAGGCCCGCCGCGTGGAGGCCTGCGGCGGCCCGGGCCGTCACGGTCTTCGCGACGGATCCCCACTCGAGCATCGCGTTCGGCGCGTGCAGAGGACCGGAGCGCTCGACCGTGGCCTCGCGGCCGTCCCGCAGCCGGTAGGCGGTGCTGCGGTCGCGCGCGAGGAGGCTCACGCGGCGAGCCTGCCATGTGCCGGGCCGGAGCCGCGACGTTCACCAGCGGAAGCGCGTCACGTCCTTCGGGAAGTCGAACCAGGCGAGCACCCGCTCCGGCGTGATGACGCGGAGGCCCCCGCCGTCCTCGCTCGACCACGCGTCGGGCGGTGGGGTGTAGGCGTCGTCGGTGTACTTGGTGAACGCCGCCGCGAGGAGTGCGCCGAGACCGCCGGCTGCGGCCCGCGCGGCGAGCGAGCGACCCTCGACGATCACGACCTCGGTGCCGCTCTCGAGGGTGAGCGTCGCGGCGGGATTGCGCTCGGCGTTCCGCGCGTGGCGGGTCGTCGCGGCGCCGTCGTACCAGAACCGGCCCTCGACCCACACGCCCCAGCGGGGGATGCTGTGGGGCCGCCCATCGGGACGGACCGTCGAGATCCAGTAGTGCTTCGACGCGACGAGCCGCGCCTCGACCGCGGCCCACTCGAGCAGCCCCGCATCGTCGGCGGGCAGGCCGTACCCCTCCGGCATCCGGGGTCGGTCTCGTCGAAGCGGCGGCGCCAGCGGTTCCAGCTCGGTCTCCATGCGCGGCACGCTATGGGTGGCCGCCCACACGGCGCCAGAGGCGGCTGCTGAACCGAGCTGCGCAGGAGCTCCCGGTAGATTGGGGGAGCCCCCGTAGCTCAGCGGATAGAGCAGAGGCCTTCTAATCCTTTTGTCGCGGGTTCGACTCCCGCCGGGGGCGCGCGTACAGGGCTGTCAGTGGTCGCCCCTGCCATCCGGCCGTGAAGCGCTGTGCGCGATGCCAGGCTGAGAAGTCAGTCGGCGACTTCAATCGGAATCCGCGGAACAAGGACGGACGGCATTCGTATTGCCGCGCGTGCCAGAAGGCTTACTACCGAGACAGCGCGACCCGGCACAAGGCCAACGTGCGCCGCACGAGCAAGGCTCGACGCCAGCAAGCACTCGACGTGATCGTGGCTTGGTTCTCCGAAGGCTGCGTGGACTGTGGCAGCACTGACATCCGGGTGCTCGAATTCGATCACGTGCGCGGAACGAAGGTCGCCAGTGTCGGCAGCATGGTTCGAAGGGGGCGTGCACTGGCCGTGATCCAAGCGGAGATCGCCAAGTGCGACGTGCGGTGTCGGAATTGCCATGCGATCGTCACGATCGAGCGCAGGGACTCGTCGTGGCACGACGCCTACTCGATGCGTCGACTTGATCGACGACCGTAGGCTGTCGTGGTGCTCCCGACGCTCCTGCAGTCCATCCAGCCCTCCGACGAGCTGGGCGGCGTCGCCGGCTGGGCGGTCGGGCTGATGGAGGCGGTCGGTGCGCCCGGCGCCGCGATCGCCATCGCCGCCGAGAACCTGTTCCCGCCCATCCCGAGCGAGGTCATCCTGCCGCTCGCGGGCCTGACCGCGGCGGCCGGCGGCTTCTCGCTCGCCGAGGCGATCCTCTGGACGACGGCCGGCTCGGTCGTCGGTGCCCTGCTGCTCTACTCGCTCGGCAGGATCCTCGGCCACGAGAGGCTCGCGCGCATCGCAGCGAGGATGCCGCTCGTGCGCTCGAGCGACATCGACAAGACGACCGCTTGGTTCGCCAAGCACGGCTGGAAGACGGTGTTCTTCGGCCGGTTCCTGCCGATCTTCCGCAGCCTCATCTCCATCCCGGCCGGCATCGAGCGGATGCCGGTGCTGCTGTTCCTGGGGCTCACCGCGGTCGGCTCGGCCATCTGGAACACGATCTTCATCATGATCGGCTACACCCTGGGCCAGAACTGGCACGTCATCGAGCCGTACATGGATTGGCTGCAGTGGGTCGTCATCGGGGCGGTCCTGGTGGTGATCGCCTGGTGGGTCGCGCGCCGGATGCTGCTCAACCGCCGCGAGGGCAAGCACCTCCTGCACGGCGAGTGATCGCTGCCCGGCGGGCGGATCGGGAATGGATGCCGGGCAGGCGCGGTTCCCTCCCCACAGACCTGCTCGTTCGAATCTGAACGAGGCATCCGATCGAAAGGCCCCCATGCTGCAGAACATCCCCGGCTACCAGCCCGGCACCTACGTCATCGACGGCTCGCACTCGAACGTGACCTTCTCCGTCCGCCACATGATGGTGGCGAAGGTCCGAGGCGAGATCGAGGGCCTCGAGGGCACGATCGTGCTGGCCGAGCAGCCCGAGGAGTCGACGATCACGGCGACCGTCGACCCGTCGACGATCAACACGAAGAACGCCGACCGCGACGCGCACCTGCGCTCGGCCGACTTCTTCGCCTCCGACGAGCACCCCACCTGGACCTTCCAGTCCACCGGTGCCCGCGTCGAGGGCGGCGACCTCTTCGTCGACGGCGAGCTGCAGATCCGCGGCGTCGCCAAGCCCGTCTCGCTGCTCGTCGAGTTCGGCGGCATCGGCCCGGACACGTGGGGCAACACCCGCGCCGGCGCGTCGGCACGCACGCGCATCAAGCGCAGCGACTTCGGCATCTCCTGGAACGTCGCCATCGAGACGGGCGGCGTCATGCTCTCCGACGAGGTCGACATCGAGATCGAGATCTCGGCGATCCAGCAGGCTCCGGTCGCGGCCTGAGGCCATCGGCTGAGCGGACCGCTCGAAGCGGGGTCGGGGCGCGAGCCCCGGCCCCGCTTCCGGCTGTCACGGGCCGGTGAAGCAGGCCAGCGCGTCGTCGAGCGACCAGCCGCCGCCGATCGGCACCATCGCCGTGCCGCCCGGCAGCAGTCGGCGCGCCTCGAAGGCCTGACCGGTCGGGCCGTCGACGCGGGCGATGTAGCCGAGCGCGAGGCCGGATGCGCTGACGACGCGCCAGAGGTCGTCGCGCACGCGACGGGTGGCGACTCCGGTCGCCTGCGGCGCCGTGCGCCGCTGGGTGCTGGACATGATGGCCATGGCCGCTCCTCTCCCTCGACTGCACGCTACGAGCGGCCACCCACACAGGTGCGGGCGCTAGGCTCGCGCCATGCAGGAGATCGTGCTCGCCGGTGGTTGCTTCTGGTGCCTGGACGCCGCGTACCGCGTCGTCGACGGCGTCGAGGGTGTCGTGTCCGGCTACACGGGCGGCGATGTCGCCCACCCGAGCTACGAGGCCGTGTGCACCGGCAGGACCGGTCACGCGGAGGCGGTGAGGGTCGTCTACGAC
>JBAZPY010000113.1:0-5579 GCA_041645515.1 Agrococcus sp. | reverse complement strand
CAGCCGTTCACGCGCGACGGCACGGCGCGCGAGCCGCGCATGTGGCCGATCGCCGCGGGGGTCGCCGGGCTCGCGGTGCTCGCGTGCATCCCTCACTGGGTGGCGCCCACGATCGCGCTCATGGTGTCGCTCGTCGGCATCCCGATCGCGTGGGGCTTCCGCCGCATCTCGCACGGCCGCAGGCGCATCCAGTACATCGTCGTGGTGCTGACGCTGCTGCTGACCGCGACGCTGGCGATCGTCGCGCCCGCCATCTGGCTGCAGCTCGGCGTGCTGCAGCCGCTCACCGTGCCGACCTGATCGGCCATTGACCCGGTCGGCCCCGGGTGCGGGGTCGGAGCCCGGCCGCCACCACCGGCATGCTCTTCGGGCCGACGCACCGCGCGGACAGCGCGAGCACCGGTCTGACGATCCCGCAGCTCGCGCTGCGGCGCGGATCGCCCTCGCGCTGCGGCGCGGATCAGCGCGGGTCGCCCCGGTGCAGCCACCCGGCAGCCAGCCGGGTGATGAAGGGCAGGATCAGCCCGACCATGATCGGCGTGAGGATGACCGTCGAGATCAGCAGCCGCAGCGGCAGCAGCAGCTCGTCGAAGCCGGGGATGAGCGAGAGCAGGGACGTGACGAGCACGTTCATCGGGAAGAACGCCAGCCAGACGACGATCATCTGCTTCCACACCGGCGGGGCGGACGCGGCGGGCCGGATCTCGACCCGGTCGCCGTCGACCACGACGCCCTGGGGCGCGTCGAACCATCCCTCGATGCCGGTGCGGCGCTCGACGCGCGACTCGCTGGCGAAGCCGGACCCCGACGCGATCCACTGCTGCCGCTCGGGGCTGCGCTCCCACTCCTCGAGCGTGGGCGCGTCCTCGAACCGGTAGAGCATGTGCCAGCGCTTGCTGCCGCGCGACTCGCGCACCCAGCCGGCGCCGAGGAATCCCGGGAAGTGCGTCGCGAGGTCGACGCCGTGCCGCACCCACGCCTGCGCGTAGCGGTCCAGCTGCGAGTCGACGGTGCGCTCGATGGCGACGGTGATGGGGCGCGGCTCCTGCATGCCTCCACGGTGGCAGATCGGGTGTTTCGCGCGCATGTCACGCTGGCCTACGGTGACCGCATGACGAAGTACTTGATCTCCTTCCCGAGCGGCGAGATGCAGATCTCCGAGGGGGAGTTCCAGCAGGTCGTCGACGAGTCGCACGCGGTCATCCAGGACGCGAAGGACGCCGGAGTCTACGTCTTCGGCGGCGGCATCGACGAGTCCGTGCCGCCGGTGCGGGTGGCCGCCGACGGCACGGTGACACCGGGCACCTACCCGCAGACGCGGCAGATCGAGGGCGGCTACACCGTGCTCGAGGTGCCGACGCGGGAAGAGGCGGAGGAGTGGGCGGCGAAGATCGCTGCCGCGTGCCGCTGCCCGCAGGAGCTGCGCCAGTTCGGGTACGACCCGATGAGTTGAGAGAGCACGAGCTGAGGCGGGACATGATGCAGCAGGGCGAGCTGTTCGAGGAGCTGCTCTCGGTCGCGTGCGTGCGCGACCGAGCGGCGGGCATGCGCTGGTACGAGGCGTTCTTCGGGCGCCCCGCCGACGAGATGATCGGCGAGGAGGCGCTCTGGCGCATCGGCTCGGATGCGTACCTCGTGGTCGACGAGCGGCCGGCGCGCGCGGGCGCGTGCACGATCACGTTCGCCGTGCGCGGGCTCGACGCGATGCTCGAGCGGATGTCCGGGGCCGGGCTCCGACCGGAGCACGCCGAGCGCTACGGCAACGGCGTGCACCACGTGACGTTCATCGATCCGGACGGGAACAGCCTGTCGCTCGCGGAGGCCCCGCCGGGGTCGTCGCTCTGACCGGCGGCCGCGCCGTCAGCAGGTGCCGTTCGCCTGCAGCGCCGGATCGTTCACGATGCCGCCGTCGATGCCGAAGCCCGCGACGACCTCGTCGTCCACCACCTCGATCGACTCGAGGGTGAGCGCGGCGGGCAGCGACGACGCGACGCAGACGCTGCGATCCTGCAGGATCGGGTCGAGCAGGCTCCCGAACTGCTGCCGCAGCTGATCTGCGGTGACGGTCGCCTGCGCGACGGTGCCCTCGACGGGGGTCAGCACGAGGTCGCCGTCGGCAGCCCTGGGCTCGAGCACCAGGCTGAGCGGGATCGTCGCGCCCAGCAGCTCGAGGTCGGTCGACGCGGTGACGTTCGGCGCCTCGAGCTCGATCGTCTCGGCCGGGAAGCCGTCGATGGTCGAGAGCAGCGAGCGCAGCTGCTCGGTGCTCATGCGCACCTCGGCGGCGCCGCCGGCGGCCGGCCCGTCGGCGCGGATCGGGACGCCCTCGCCGTGGGCCGTGATGTCCCCGCTGAACGCGCCGACCGTCACGTCCTCGGAGGCGATGCGCACGTCGGCGAGCGTGCCGGCGATGAGCTGCGGGACCAGGATGCCGTCGACCTCGACGTCGACGGGGTGATCCGCCGGCAGCTGGAGCCGTTCGACGACGGTCGAGCGGATGATCCCGGGCACCATCTGCCGGGCGACGAGCTCGGCGACGACTGCGAGCGCGGCGAGCACGACGAGGATGCTCCCGAGCACGACGAAGGCGCGACCGCGGCGGCGAGCGGGCTTCGCGTCGGCGCTCACGGACGGCCGCAGTCGTCGAGATGGTGGTCGTCGCAGCGCTTCACAGTCACATCACGAGCGTAGGGGCGGCGGCGCTCGGCCTCCTGAGGCCGGAGACGAGGAACGGCCCGATCCGGAGGATCGGGCCGAGACGAGCGGATGACGGGAATCGAACCCGCGCTATCAGCTTGGGAAGCTGAAGTTCTGCCATTGAACTACATCCGCGTGGCCGGGCGACCGGCCGCGACCATCGTACGCCACGTCGCCCGTCGGATGCCTCCACCGGTCATCGAGTAGGCGTCGAGCCGCCCCTCCCCGGTCGTCGAGTAGGCGCGGAGCCGCCCCTCCCCCGGTCATCGAGTAGGCGCGAAGCCGCCCCTCCCCCGGTCATCGAGTAGGCGCGAAGCGCCGTATCGAGATGACGAACCTCGACGGTCTCGATACGCGCGGCGGCTGCGCCGCCGTGCTACTCGACCAACGGGCGCGGGGGTGCGGCGGCTGCGCCACCGTGCTGCTCGACCAACGGGCGCGGGGGTGCGGCGGCTGCGCCGCCGTGCTACTCGACCAACGGGCGGAGGAGTGCGGCGGCTGCGCCACCGTGCTGCTCGACCAACGGGCGGAGGGGCGCGGCGGGTGCGCCGCCGTGCTGCTCGACCAACGGGAGGGCGGGGGTCAGGGGCGGTACTCGTGCGCGACCAGCTCGGCGTGCTGCGGGTGCTTCACGAGCCAGCCCTGCACGAACGTGCACTGGGGCACGATCCTGCGGCCCGCATCCCGCGCATCCCGCATGGCGAAGCTCGCGAGCGCACTGCCCACCCCGTGCCCGCCGAACTCCTCGCCGACGACGGTGTGGCGGAGCGTGCGCTCCCCCGTCTCCTCGTCGTCCTCGTACGCGAGCACGCCGGCCAGGTGGTCGCCGATGTGCGCCTCGTAGCGCGAGCGGTCGGAGTCGTCGCCGACGACCACGTGCGAGTGCTGCTCCGTCATGGCCCCATCCAAGCCGGTCGGCCCTGACGGGACAAGGCTCAGCGGCGCTCGCCGTCCCGCGGTGCGCCGCCCTCGAGCGTCGCGGCACCCTGCCCTGTCGCCGCAGCGGCGATCGCGGTCTCGGGGCTCAGCGTGTCGTGCAGCTTCACCGGCTCGGCTGCCTTGCCGCGCCGCTTCGCGCGGTTGCGGGACGCCCACAGGTTGAGCGCCTCGACCAGCACCGCGAACACCATCGGGCCGTAGATGAACGCCTTGTCGATCTTGAAGCCGAAGCCCTCGGCGATGAGGAAGGCGCCGATCAGCAGCAGGAAGGCCAGTGCCAGCATCTTCACCGTCGGGTGGCGGTTCACGAACTCCGAGATGTACTTGGCCGAGAAGAGCAGCAGGCCGAAGGAGACGACGACAGCGGTGATGATCACGAGCATGTTGCTCGTCATGCCGACCGCCGTGATGACCGAGTCGAGCGAGAACACGAGGTCCATGAGCAGGATCTGCGTGAGCACCGCGCCGAACGTCGCCTTGACGGCGGACGCGGCGTGCTCCTCCTCGCCCTCGAGCTTCAGGTGGATCTCGTGGACGGCCTTGTAGATCAGGAAGCCGCCGCCGCCGATGAGGATCAGGTCACGGCCCGAGAATCCCATGCCGAACAGCGTGAAGAGGTCGTTGTTGAGCGTGATGATCCAGCCTGCGAGCAGGACGAGGCCGATGCGCATGACCATGGCGAGGGTGAGGCCGAGGTTGCGGGCCTTCGCGCGCTGGTCCTCGGGGAGCTTGGCGGCGAGGATCGAGATGAAGATGACGTTGTCGACGCCGAGCACGATCTCCAGCACGAAGAGCGTGAGGAAGATCGCGATGAGGTCGGGCGTGAATTCGAGGGAGAAGTCCATGAGGCTGTCCAGCGTACGGACGCAAGGTGTCCAATTGCTCGGAATCGCTCAGGGCACGCGGTGCAACCACTCCTTCGTGGCGAACTTGGAGCGGATGCGCTCGTCCGCCTCGGCGAGCTCGGTGTCGGTGAGCGCGCCGTCGGTGCCGCCGTAGAGCCGTCGGAAGGTGGCCTTCAGCGCATCCTGCACCGCCGCCTTCTCCATGCCGGTCTGCGATCGCAGCGGGTCGACGCGCTTCTTCGCGCTCGTCGTGCCCTTGTCCGAGAGCTTCTCCTTGCCGATCCGCAGCACCTCGGTCATCTTGTCGGCGTCGATGTCGTACGACATGGTCGCGTGGTGCAGCACGGCGCCGCCGGCCAGCCGCTTCTGCGCGGCGCCGCCGATCTTGCCCTTGGCCGACGTGATGTCGTTGAGCGGCGCGTAGAACGCGTCGATGCCGAGCCCCTTGAGCGCCTCGATCACCCACGCATCCAGGAACGCGTAGGAGTCCTGGAAGCTCATGCCCTGCACGAGGTCGCCGGGCACGTAGAGGGAGTAGGTGATGGCGTTGTCGGGCTCGGAGAACATGGCGCCGCCGCCGGTGATCCGGCGGAGCACCGGGATGCCGTGCCGCGCGGCCGCCTCGGGCTCGACCTCGTTCTTGAACGACTGGAAGGAGCCGAGGTAGACGGCGGGACCCGAGAGGTTCCAGAAGCGCAGCGTCGGGCCGCGGGTGCCCTTCGCGACCTCCTCGGTGAGCACCTCGTCGAGCGCGACGTGCACGATCGGGAGGCGCGGCTCGTCGTCGATGATCGTCCACGAGTAGTCGCTGAACGAGCTCGCGTGCTGCAGCGCCCGGCGGATGGCGACGCCCACCGCCTCGGGCGTGAAGCCCAGCAGCACCGCGTCCTCGGGCAGGCCGGCCTTGATCGCCTCGCCGATCTCGGTCGCGGATGCGGTGGCCGGCAGTCCGTTCACGGCCGCGTCGATCGCGCCCAGCGCCTCGTCCGGCTCCAGGAAGAAGTCGCCCGCGAGCCGGAAGCCGGCGATCCGGCCGTCCTGCTCCTCGAGGTCGACCACCACGAGCTTGCCGCCGGGGACCTTGTACTCGCCGTGCAT
>JBAZPY010000112.1:0-5585 GCA_041645515.1 Agrococcus sp. | reverse complement strand
TCCCGCAGCTCGCCCGGGCCGTGCGCCAGGTCGAGGCGGGCGTCAAGCGCGGCAGCGCATCGCGCTCCACGCGCGTCAAGCTGCAGGTCGTGGCGATGCTCGCGCGCGAGGAGCGCGCCCGTGTGCGCGCCGACAAGGCGCTCACCGACGCGGAGCGCGCCGAGGACCTCAAGCGGCTCGACGGCATCGCCGTCATCCTCGCCAAGGCCGCGAGCCGGGAGCCGACGCTGCTGCCGCTGCTGGGCGACAGCGCGCCCATCACCGACGCCGTGCGTGAGCGCAAGCGCGAGATGCTGCTCGCCGCCGGCATGGAGCCGGAGCCCGAGGCATCCTCCGCCCCCGCGCCCGAGAGCACCGAGCCGCTCGCGCCCCAGGTCGTGCCCCCGTCGGTGCACCGTGTGCAGCTCGCCAACCCCTTCCTCGAGCCGGATCTGACGCACATCCGGCGCAAGCCCGAGCGCGACCGCCTCGCCGGCTTCGACCTGCTCTCGCCGCTGTTCCTCTCGTTCGAGGTGGCCGCCGACGGCAAGCCGGCCTGCATGCCGCTGCCCGAGCCCAAGCAGCGCATCGCGCCCGGCGGCAAGGAGCTGATGCACCACCAGTCGCAGCTCGTGCAGGCCGCCCGCGACGGGCACCGCACGTTCTTGCTCGCCGACGAGCCGGGCCTCGGCAAGACGGCGCAGGCGCTGCTCGCGGCACAGGCGGCGGATGCGTTCCCGCTGCTCGTCGTCGCTCCGAGCGTCGTGAAGATCAACTGGGCGCGCGAGACCGAGCGCTGGGTGCCCGGCCGCCGCGCCGCCGTCCTGCAGGGCGACGGCGACGAGCTCGACGCCTTCGCCGACGTCGTGATCGTCAACTTCGAGGTGCTCGACCGGCACATCGGCTGGCTCGAGCGGTTCAACTTCCGCGGCATGGTCGTCGACGAGGCGCACTTCATCAAGAACACGCGCTCCAAGCGGTCGCGGCACGTGCTGCAGATCGCCGCGGCACTGCGCGAGCGCATCGGCAACCCGCTGCTCATGGCGCTGACGGGCACGCCGCTCATCAACGACATCGAGGACTTCGCGGCGATCTGGCGCTTCCTGGGCTGGATCGACCAGAAGGAGCCCAATGCGCAGCTGACGGACGACCTCGAGGACATCGGCCTGACGCCGATGGACCGCGCGTTCTACCCGGCGGCGCGCAAGGCAGTCATCGACATGGGCATCGTGCGGCGCCGCAAGATCGACGTCGCCTCCGACATCCCGGCCCGCCGCATCGCCGACATCCCCGTCGAGCTCGACGAGGCGTCCGTGCGGTCCATCCGCACCGCCGAGCGCGTGCTCGTCGAGCGGATGCTGGCCCGCTACGACGCCGCGATGTCGCAGCGCTCCGCCGACGCCCGCGACGACAGCCGCGTCGACGACGAGCTCGTGCGCCGCATCGCCCGCAGCGAGGTCGAGACGCAGGAGGGCGGCACGGGCGAGAACGTCTTCGCGCTCGCCCGCCGCATCGGCCGCGCCAAAGCCGAGCTGGCCGCCGACTACGCGGGCCAGCTCGCGCACTCGGTCGGCAAGGTCGTGTTCTTCGCCAAGCACATCGACGTGCTCGACGCCGCCGAGCAGACGCTCGCGAAGGCGGGCATCAAGACGGTCTCGATCCGCGGCGACCAGACGCCGACGCAGCGCCAGAAGGCGATCGACGCGTTCACCGAGGACGACTCCGTCAAGGTGATCGTCTGCTCGCTCATGGCAGCGGGCGTCGGCGTCAACCTGCAGGCCGCCGCCGACATGGTGCTCGCCGAGCTCTCGTGGACCGACGCCGAGCAGACGCAGGCGATCGACCGCATCCACCGGATCGGCCAGTCGATGCCGGTCACCGTGTGGCGCATCCTCGCCGCGCAGACGATCGACACGCGGATCGCGGAGCTGCTCGACGCGAAGGCCGGCCTCGTCGGCCGTGCGATCGACGGCGCCGTGGGCGACGAGCCGACGACCAGCGACCTGCGACTCGACGCGGTCGCGGGCATGCTGCACGACGCGGTCGCGGCGCGGATCCGGCGAGGCTGACGCTCCGGTCGTGGCCGACCCGATCTTCGGCGACCCGCGGCTCGCGGCCGTCTACGACGCGCTCGATGCCGACCGCTCCGATCTCGAGGTCTACGAGCGGATCGTGGTCGACGAGCTCGGCGCGCGCTCGGCACTCGACATCGGCTGCGGCACCGGCACGTTCGCGCTCATGCTCGCCGCGCGCGGACTCGAGGTGACGGGCGTCGACCCGGCCGCCGCATCCGTCGACATCGCCCGGGCGAAGCCGGGTGCCGACGCGGTGCGCTGGGTGGTCGGCACCGCCGACGCGCAAGCGGACGCTGTCGGCGCACCGGGCGGCGTCGACGTCGTCACCATGACCGCCAACGTCGCACAGGTGTTCCTGGACGACCTCGAGTGGCACGCGGTGCTCGTCGCCGCGCGACGCGCGCTGCGGCCCGGCGGCACGCTCGTGTTCGAGTCCCGCCGCCCGGAGCGGCGTGCATGGGAGCAGTGGACGCGCGAGGCGACGCGGCAGGTCGTCGACGTGCCCCACGAGGGCGCTGTCGAGGAATGGGTCGAGGTCACCGACGTCGACGGCCAGTTCGTCACCTTCGAGTCGCCGACCGTCTTCCATCGCGACGGCACGCGCATCGACTCGACCACGACCCTTCGCTTCCGCTCGCGCGAGGCGATCGAGCGGTCGCTCCGAGCGGCCGAGTTCGAGCTCGTCGACGTGCGCGACGCCCCCGACCGCCCCGGCCGGGAGTGGGTCTACCTGGCGCGCCGCCCCGCCTGACCGGCGTCAGTTCGCCGTGGCGTCCTCGAGGGCGAGCTTGCGCGCCTGGTCGAGCGCCTGCGTGAACGTCGACGCGGGCTGCGCGCCCGAGAGGCCGAGCCGCATGTCGAAGACGAAGAACGGCACGCCGTTGACCCCGAGCTCCTGCGCCTGCTGGATGTCGGCGCGCACGGCGGGCAGGAAGCGCTCGTCCGCGAGCGCCGCGCGGATCTCCGACTCGTCCAGCCCCGCCGAGGTGCCGATCGTGACGAGCGCGTCGACGTCGCCGATGTCGACGCCGTGCTCGAAGTGTCCGGAGAGCAGCGTCTCCTTGACCGCATCGGCCTTGCCCTGCGACTTCGCGAGGTGCAGCAGCTGGTGCGCGCGCAGGCTGTTCGCGACGACGAGCTTGTCGAAGTCGTAGTCGAGGCCCTCGCCGGCCGCCTGCTCGGTCACATGGGCGAACATCTGTCGCACCTGCTCGACCGGCATGCCCTTGCGGCTCGCGAGGTACTCGACCTCGGTGCCCTCGTAGTGCTCGGGGAGGGTCGGATCGAGCTGGAACGAGTGCCAGGTCACCTCGACCTCGTCCCGGTGCTCCCAGGCGCCCAGCGCCGTCTCGAATCGGCGCTTGCCGATGAAGCACCACGGGCACGCCACGTCTGACCAGATGTCGATCTGCATGCTGAGGCCAACGCGGTCTCGCGCGGATGATTCCCGCTGTCTGATGTCAGCGCGGGAGCTCGTCGATGAGCGCGTCCGCCTCGGGGTCGTCCCAGTCGTCCAGGTCGACGTCGTCCGCCTCGATGACCGTGGTCGTGTCGTCATCGTCGTCGTCCGCGTCGTCATCGCCGAGCCACGCATCCGCCGCCGTCACGAGCTCGTCGTCCTCGTCGTCGTCGAGGTCGTCGTCCTCGTCGTCGTCGTCCTCGGCGAGCTCGTCGCGCAGCCACTGCGCCAGCTCGCCCTCGGCTTCGGCATCGACCATCGACTCGACGCTCTCGTCGTCGAGCGGGAGGATCGCGGCCACCTTGTCGCCGTCGCGCGCGACGATCGTGTCGTCGTCGCCGTCCTCGCCGGGCACGCGCTCCACCGACTCGTGCCAGCCCGCGAGGATGTCCTCCACGAGTGCTGCGAGCCGTTCGCGCTCCTCGGTCCAGTCGGTCATCGCGCCTCCCCGGGCTTCGTCGATGCAGTGCGCGACCCAGTCTGCACCAGCCGGAGCCGACGCGCCTTCAGCATGTAGTCGACCGCGGCGATGACGTGCAGGCCGGTGCCGACGAGCATGAGCGTCATGCCGACCGGCGTCGCCCACGGCACGACGGTGTGGCCGAGCAGGAGCAGCACGATCGCCAGCAGCAGCAGCGCCGTGCGGATCTTGCCGAGCCACGAGACGTGGATGCTGCCGTCGCGGGCCTCGCGGCCGGCGAACACGACGGCGAGCACGTCCATGCCGAAGATGACGGCGAGGATCCACCAGTCGACGACGCCGGCGATCGCGAGCGACAGCGTCACGCCGATGATGCCGATCCGGTCGGCGATGGGGTCGAGCACCTCGCCGAGGCGCGACTCCTGGCCGAGTGCCCTCGCGAGCACGCCGTCGATCCAGTCGGTCGATGCCCAGACGGCGAGCAGGATGACAGGCACCCACGAGCCGTCGGCGCCCGTGACGACCAGCCAGCAGACCGGCACGAGCAGCCCGAAGCGCACGAGCGTGATGGCGTTCGCCACGGTGAAGACGCGCTGGAAGTACGGGTCGTTCGGATCGCGTTCGCGAGCCGGGGTGAGCGCCATGCCCCCTTGATAGCACAGGGCCTCAGCGGGCCGTCGCGCCCCATCGCCGGGTGGCGAACCCGACCGCGATGCCGATGAGCGCCCCGATGATCGACTCGACGAGCCGGTCGACGAGCAGCTGCTCGACCGGCGTCGGCGTCGCCAGGTGCACCGCGAGCAGCGCGAGCGGCGTGACGAACACCATCGCGATGCCGTAGTTGCGCCCGACGAGCAGCTCGACGCCGAACGAGCAGAGCGCCACGAGCAGCACGATCACGAGATCGCTCGGACGCAGCAGCAGCGCACCCGCGGCGAGCAGCACGCCGAGCGTGGTGCCGACGATGCGGTGGGTGCCGCGCGCGAGCCCGGCCGCGAAGGTGCCGGAGCCGATGGGCACGACGGCCGACACCATCGCCCAGTACGGGTGGCCGATGCCGAGCAGGGTCGCGACCGCGCCCGCGAGCAGCACGCTGATGGCGTAGCGCGCGACGCGGCGCAGCTGCACGCGGTTGCCGGGGGAGAGGGCGTAGCTGCGCCCCACCGGCTCGTGCGCGGGCTGCGGCTGCCGCCGCGCGCGACGGAGGAGGGTGCTCGCCGACCCGACGAGCACCGCGAACAGAGCGGATGCGGTCGCGACGACGGTCGCGATGCCCGCCTCCGCGAGCGACAGGTCGGGGATCGAGGCGGACCCGCTGAACGCGAAGAGCGCGAACAGCGGACCGGGCGGATGCCAGTCCTCCGCGTCGGAGACGATCGACACCAGGCCGGCGAAGACGGCGCCGCCGATGATCATCGGCCACGCGGGTGCGGGGAGCGTCGCGACGAGCGAGCCGAGGCCGACCGCGGCAATCATCACCGCCGCCGCCGTCGACTGCATCGCGATGCGCGGCAGGTGCACCCGGTTGCGGCCGTACAGCGACGTGAACGCGCCGAACGCGGCCCACGCCGACCACTCCGAGTGGCCGATCGCGAGCAGCACGAGGAGCGGCACGAGCGTGCTGATCGTCGCCCGGATCGCGACGCGATGC
>JBAZPY010000111.1:0-5622 GCA_041645515.1 Agrococcus sp. | reverse complement strand
TGGCGGATGAGCGAGGTCGGCGTGGCGAGGACGACGCGGTCGGAGGCGTCCCCGGCCAGCTGCACCGCCGCATCCGCCGGCACCTCGACCGCGCCGCCCGGCACGAGCAGGGTCGACGAGCCCGGGTCGTGCACGACTGCCTGCCCGCCGACAGCGGTCACGACGGGATCCTGCATCGCGCGGAGCTCGCCGCGATCGCGCACGCGCGGCTCGTCGAGGCCGCCCTCGTCGAGCGTCTCGATGGAGATCTGCTGGCCGTCGCGCGGGGAGACGGCATGGACGGTGCCGTCGCGGTCGACGGTCGCCGCGGCGCCCTCGCCCAGCTCGAGCAGGGGCTCGGTGGTCTGCGCCGAGTAGCCACCGATTTCGGCGAACGGCATGGCCCACAGGTTGCCGTCGGCGGGGTCGACGATGACGACGGTGCCCCCGCTCAGCGCGACCTCGCCCTGCGGGGGCAGCTGCACCACCGCGCCGGTGATCACCTGCATCGGGTCGACGATCATGACCGAGGATGCCTCGAGGTTGTGGAGCAGGATGGCGTCGCCGTCCTGCAGCACGTCGAAGCTCGCGGTCGGCGAGATCAGTCCGGCGTCGAGCTCCTCGGCCTGGACGTTGATGCGGCCCAGCTGCTGGGAGTCCTGCTTCGTGACCCACACGCCGCCGTCGTTGAGGTCGACGTCCGTGGTGGTGAAGCCGTCGTAGGTGAACGCGACGATGCCGAGCGCGACGGAGACCGCTGTGACGAGCGCACCTGCGGCTGTCGACTTGCGATGGCGCGTGACCCACCGAAGCAATCTGGACTCTCTCTCTCAGCGACCCGCCCCATGGCTGTCGCAGACGAGCGAGAGGGGTCCCGCACATTGTGCCAGACCTGAGCAATTTCCAACCCGGCAATGAGGTCGTCTGCTGGCAGGCATGAGGGGAGGCCGCCAGCGGCCTCCCCTCGTGCGTCGCGAGCGGTTCAGCCCCGCGCGCGCTCGTAGGTGGAGAGCCGCTCCGCGTGCTCCGCGTTGAAGTCGTCCATCGCCTTGCGGTTCCACTCCCGGGCCTTGCGGCCCCGGCGGGCGACGATGCCGCCCACCCAGACCGGCACCTCGCGAGCGATGACGAAGGCGAGCACCGACAGTGGAGCCAGCAGCAGCTGGCTGAGCGCCTGGGCGTCGATGCCCGGCAGCGCCGTGTAGCCGGCCCAGCCGCCCTGCGCCTCCATGTACGCGCCGCCGATGTGCGCGGCGTAGACCAGCAGCGCGACGACGAACGCGCCCAGCACGTGCGCCCACCAGCCCGCGCGGTTCACCACGAGGGTCACGATCCAGTACGCGAGGAAGAAGACGACGACCGGCAGCAGGAACGAGGGCCGGAGCCACAGGGTCTGCAGCGTCTCGGTCGCGTCGAAGGCGCGGTCGAAGAGGTAGCCGACCGCGAAGAACGCGGCGGCGAAGAGGATCGCGAAGATGAGCGTCGCGAGCAGCGCGACCGCGAAGCCCACGCCGCGGGCGCCCTTGCGGCGCGGCGGCACCGGCTCCTCCACCAGCACGATCGGCGTGCCGCCCGCGGCCGCGGCGGAGGCGGTCTCGTCGTCGACCGGGATCGTCGAGGGAGCGCGCGCGTCGTCGCGGACGATGCCGAAGCGCTCCGGGCGCGTCTCGGTGGCCGGCTCCTGGGTGGGGAGCACGCGGGTGGCGCCCTCGTCCTCGTCGGTGGTCGAGCCGGTCGTCGACCCGGTCGTCGAACCGGTGTCGATGACGCGCGTCGTGTCGTCGGCGCGCTGCTGGTCGATGGCCTGCGTCGGCTCCGGCTCGACGAACTCGCGCTCCTGGCGCTCGTCGCGCGGGATGGAGGCGGTCGCGCCCATCGCGCCGGCGGCCGCGAGACCGCCCAGCGCGAGTCCTGCATCCGCGCCGTCGGCGCCCGTGTCGGGGGTCTGGCGACGCAGCCCGAACGAGGGGCGGCGGGGCTCGACGAGCGGCGGCGGCTCGGTCGGCATGGCCTGGGTCGGCGTGTCGTCGTCGCCGGCTCGCGGGGCGTCGGCACGGGGGTCATCAGCACGGGACGCGCCGCTGCCGGTGGCGCCGCTGCCGTCGGCGTCGCCGGCCGCCGTCCCGTCCACCCGCTCGAGCGAGCTGGTCGCGGCGTCGCGGTGCTCGTCGTCAGCGCCGGTCGTCTGCGGGCGGGCCGTGTCGAAGCGCGCGGTGTCGAAGCGCGCCGTGTCGTCGGGGTGCGCCGCCGAGTGCGAGGGGCCGCGCAGGGTGGACGGGGCGATCACCGTCGGCTCGATGGGGCTGTCGACCGAGCGGTCGACCGGCGGGCGGTCCTCGTCGACCATCGACTGGTGCGCATCCGCGTCGTGCTCGACGAGCGGCTGGTGCTCGTCGTGCTCGGCGACCGACGTCGCGGCCACCTCTGCCTCATCGGGGGCGAGCTCGGCGGAGTGCTGCGCGTCGGCCCTGGCCTCATCGGCGGGCGCCTCGGTCGCGGGCTCCTTGGCCGGTCCGCTGCCGAAGAAGCGATCGCGCCAGGACGTGGGCTGCTCGTCGCTCATGGTCGTACCTCCTGCGGCGGCACGGTGCCGCGTCGACGGCGATCATAGGCGCGGGGCTCGGGTGGATCGGGGCGGCGCACCGCCGCCGCGGCATTTCGCGGCAGCCGCGGGGGACGGCGAAGGGGGCCGCACCTGTGTGGTGCGGCCCCCTTCGCTACCGGGTCTCGATACGCGCGCGGCCTTCGGCCGCGTGCTACTCGACCTTGAGCGCTGCACGCTCAACGCGACTGGGTCGCATTGAGCGTTTCGCGCTCAACTCAGACGTACTGGCCGGGCTCCTGCTCGCCGAGCTCGCCGCCGGTGAAGGCGTCGAAGTCGAGGTAGGAGAGGTCGGCCTCGTCCACGCTGCCCGCGTCGGCGAACAGGCGGTTCGGGTACCGCTCCGCCTTCGCCTCCTCGGTCGCCTCGACCGAGACGTCGCGGTAGCGCGCCAGGCCGGTGCCGGCCGGGATGAGCTTTCCGATGATGACGTTCTCCTTGAGGCCGAGCAGCGGGTCGCGCTTGCCTGCCAGAGCGGCCTCGGTCAGCACCTTGGTCGTCTCCTGGAAGGAGGCGGCCGACAGCCACGACTCCGTCGCGAGCGACGCCTTGGTGATGCCCATGACCTCCTGGCGGGCCGAGGCGGTCTTCTTGCCCTCGGTCAGCGCGGCGCGGTTGATCTCGTTGTACTTCGAGCGGTCGAAGAGCTCGCCGGGCAGCAGGGTCGTCTCGCCGTGGTCGACGACCGTGACCTTGCGGAGCATCTGGCGGACGATGACCTCGATGTGCTTGTCGTGGATCGGCACACCCTGCGAGCGGTACACGTCCTGGACGCCCGACACCAGGTGCTTCTGCACCTCGCGGACGCCGCGCACGCGCAGCACCTCCTTCGGGTCGACCGAGCCGACCTGCAGCTGCTGGCCCTGCTCGACGCGGTCGCCGTCGGCGACCTCGAGCGTGGCGCGGCGCAGCACCGGGTAGGCGAACTCCTCGTCGCCGTCATCGGGCGTGAGCACGATGCGCTTCGACTTCTCGTCCTCCTCGATGCGCACTCGACCAGCGGCCTCGGCGATGGGCGAGGAGTTCTTCGGGGTGCGTGCCTCGAAGAGCTCGGTCACGCGGGGCAGACCCTGCGTGATGTCGCTCGCGCCGACCGATCCACCGGTGTGGAACGTGCGCATCGTGAGCTGCGTGCCGGGCTCGCCGATCGACTGGGCGGCGATGATGCCGACCGCCTCGCCGATGTCCACGAGCTTGCCGGTGGCCAGCGAGCGGCCGTAGCAGTGGGCGCAGACGCCGACCGCCGACTCGCACGTGAGCACCGAGCGCACCTTGACCGTCTCGACGCCGGCCTCGATGAACGCGCGGATCTCGCGGTCGCCGATGTCCGAGCCGCCGGTCGCGAGGACCGTGCCGTCCTGGGTCACGACATCCGTCGCCAGGTTGCGGGCGTAGACCGCCGACTCGACGTTCTCGTGCAGCATCAGCTGGCCGTCGATCGTCTCGGCGATCGGCACGTCCAGGCCGCGCTCGGTGCCGCAGTCGTCCTCACGGATGATGACGTCCTGCGACACGTCGACGAGACGACGCGTCAGGTAGCCCGAGTCGGCCGTGCGGAGCGCCGTGTCGGCCGAGCCCTTGCGGGCGCCGTGGGTGGCGATGAAGTACTCCGCCACCGTCAGGCCCTCGCGGTACGAGGAGATGATCGGACGCGGGATGACCTCGCCCTTCGGGTTGGTCACCAGACCGCGCATGCCGGTGATGTTGCGCACCTGGATCCAGTTGCCGTTCGCGCCGGCGGTGACCATGCGGTAGATGGAGTTGTCCTCGTCGAACGCCTCCTGCGTGGCCTTCTGCACCTCGTTCGTGGCCTTGGTCCACAGCTCGGTGAGGTCGGTGCGACGCTCCGAGTCGGTGATGAGGCCCTTCTCGAACTTGCCCTGGACCTTGCTCGCCGACGCCTCGGCGGCCGCCACGATCTCACCCTTGCGGGCGGGCGTGATGACGTCGGAGAGCGCGACGGTGATGCCGGAGCGCGTGGCCCAGTAGAAGCCGGCGTCCTTGATCTTGTCGAGCGTCGCTGCCACCACGGTCTTCGGGTAGCGCTCGGCGAGCGCGTTCACGATGAGCGAGATGAGCGGCTTCGCGGCGACCTCGGCGACGTACGGAAAGTCCTCGGGCAGCAGCTCGTTGAAGAGCGCGCGACCCAGGGTCGTCTCGTGCAGGAACGGCTCGCCGTCGACGAAGCCCTCGGGGCGGTCCTGGTCGCGGAAGACCAGGCCCTGGAGGCGGATGCGCACGGGTGCGCCCAGGTCGAGCGAGCCCTGGTCCATCGCCATGATCGCCTCGGCGACCGACGAGAACGCGCGGCCCTTGCCGACGCCCTCCGGCTTCAGCGTGGTCAGGTGGTGCAGGCCCGAGACGATCTCGTGGGTCGGCAGGGTCACCGGACGGCCGTCGGACGGCTTGAGGATGTTGTTCGACGCGAGCATCAGCACGCGGGCCTCGGCCTGCGCCTCGACCGACAGCGGCAGGTGGACAGCCATCTGGTCGCCGTCGAAGTCGGCGTTGAACGCCGAGCAGACGAGCGGGTGCAGCTGGATGGCCTTGCCCTCGACGAGCAGCGGCTCGAAGGCCTGGATGCCGAGGCGGTGCAGCGTGGGCGCGCGGTTCAGCAGCACGGGGCGCTCGCGGATGATCTCCTCGAGCACATCCCAGACCTGCGGCTTCGACCGCTCGACCATGCGCTTCGCGTGCTTGATGTTCTGCGAGTGGCCCAGGTCGATGAGGCGCTTGATGACGAACGGCTTGAACAGCTCGAGCGCCATCTGCTTCGGCAGGCCGCACTGGTGCAGCTGCAGCTGCGGGCCGACCACGATGACCGAGCGGCCCGAGTAGTCGACGCGCTTGCCGAGCAGGTTCTGGCGGAACCGGCCCTGCTTGCCCTTCAGCATGTCCGAGAGCGACTTCAGCGCGCGGTTGCCCGTGCCCGTGACGGGACGGCCACGACGGCCGTTGTCGAACAGGGCGTCGACCGCCTCCTGCAGCATGCGCTTCTCGTTGTTCACGATGATCTCGGGAGCACCGAGGTCGAGCAGGCG
>JBAZPY010000110.1:0-5629 GCA_041645515.1 Agrococcus sp. | reverse complement strand
CCGCGTCGGGCTCGGCTACCTCTCGCTCTCGCGCGCCGCCGCGACCCTCTCGGGCGGAGAGGCGCAGCGCATCCGGCTCGCCACCCAGATCGGCGCGGGCCTGACCGGCGTGCTCTACGTGCTCGACGAGCCCTCGATCGGCCTGCACCAGCGCGACAACCGCAAGCTCATCGGCACGCTCGAGGCGCTGCGCGACCTCGGCAACACGCTCATCGTCGTCGAGCACGACGAGGACACCATCCGCACCGCCGACTGGATCGTCGACATCGGTCCCGGCGCGGGCGAGCAGGGCGGCGAGGTCGTGCACTCCGGCAGCTACGAGGCGCTGCTCGAGCACCCGACGTCGCTCACCGGCGCCTACCTGTCGGGGCGGGAGACGATCCCGACGCCCGCCGTGCGGCGCCCCGTCGACCCCGACCGGATGCTGCGGGTCGAGGGCGCGCGCGCCAACAACCTGCAGAACGTCTCGGTCGACATCCCGCTCGGCGTGTTCGTCGCGGTCACCGGCGTCTCGGGCTCCGGCAAGTCCACGCTCGTGAACGACATCCTCCACAAGGTGCTCGCGAACGCGCTCAACGGCGCCCGGCAGGTGCCGGCCAAGCACACGCGCGTCACCGGGCTCGGGCACCTCGACAAGGTCATCCACGTCGATCAGGGGCCGATCGGGCGCACCCCGCGCTCGAACCCGGCGACGTACACGGGCGTGTTCGACAAGATCCGCAACCTGTTCGCCGAGACGGCGGAGGCGAAGGCCCGCGGCTACCTCGCCGGCCGCTTCTCGTTCAACGTCAAGGGCGGGCGCTGCGAGGCGTGCCAGGGCGACGGCACGCTGAAGATCGAGATGAACTTCCTGCCCGACGTGTACGTCGAGTGCGAGGTGTGCCACGGCGCGCGCTACAACCGCGACACGCTCTCGGTGCACTACAAGGGCAAGTCGATCGCCGAGGTGCTGCAGATGCCGATCGAGGAGGCCGCCGACTTCTTCGCGCCCATCTCCTCGATCCACCGCTACCTGAAGACGCTCGTCGACGTCGGCCTCGGCTACGTGCGGCTCGGGCAGTCGGCGACGACCCTCTCGGGCGGCGAGGCGCAGCGCGTGAAGCTCGCGACCGAGCTCCAGCGGCGCACCTCCGGGCGCGCGATCTACGTGCTCGACGAGCCCACCACCGGCCTGCACTTCGACGACGTGCGCAAGCTGCTCGAGGTGCTCGACGGGCTGGTCGAGAAGGGCAACACAGTGCTCACGATCGAGCACTCGCTCGACGTCATCAAGTCGGCCGACTGGGTCATCGACCTCGGTCCCGAGGGCGGCTCCGGCGGCGGCACGATCGTCGCGACCGGCACCCCTGAGGAGGTGGCGGAGGTGCCGGAGAGCCACACGGGCGGGTTCCTCAAGGAGATCCTCGGCGCCGGCGTGCGATGAGCGGCGCAGGCGCCTCCCGGCCGGGCGCCGCGCGCCCGCCCGCATCCAGGACCGTGGCGTACAAGCCGGCTCCCGGCACGATCCCCACCGCCCCGGGCGTGTACCGGTTCCGCGACGAGCACGAGCGCGTGCTCTACGTCGGCAAGGCGAAGAACCTGCGGCAGCGGCTCTCGAACTACTTCCAGCCGCTCGAGGCGCTGCACGAGCGCACCCGCCGCATGGTGCTCACCGCCGTGCGCGTGGAGTGGACGATCGTCGCGACCGAGTACGAGGCGCTGCAGCTCGAGTTCACCTGGATCAAGGAGTACGAGCCGCCGTTCAACGTCCAGTTCCGCGACGACAAGTCCTACCCCTACCTGGCCGTCACGATGGGCGACGACGTGCCGCGCGCGCTCATCACGCGGAACCGCGGCATCCGCGGCGCTCGCTACTTCGGGCCCTACACGAAGGTGTGGGCGATCCGCGAGACGCTCGACCTGCTGCTCAAGGCGTTCCCGATGCGCTCGTGCAGCCAGTCGATCTACGACCGCGCCGAGCGCACCGGCAGGCCGTGCCTGCTCGGCGACATCGGCAAGTGCTCGGCGCCGTGCGTCGGCCGGGTCACGCTCGAGGAGCACCGGGCGACCGCCAACGACCTCGTGACGTTCATGAACGGCGGCGACCAGGAGTTCGTCGACCGCGTGCGCGAGCAGATGCAGCGGGCGAGCGCGCGGCTCGAGTTCGAGCGCGCCGCCCGCCTGCGCGACCAGCTCTCCGCCCTCGAGACGGTGCTGTCGCGCACGAGCGTCGTGCTCGCCGACGGGGTCGACGCCGACGTCTTCGGGCTCGTGCACGACGAGCTGAGCGCGGCGGTGCACCTGTTCGCGGTGCGCGGCGGACGCATCCGCGGCACCAAGTCGTGGGTGGTCGACACCGAGATCGACCTGACCGACGGCGAGCTCGCCACCCAGGTGCTGCGCATCGCGTACGACGGCGGCGACCCGCCGGCGCGCGAGGTGCTGCTGCCGAAGCAGCCCGACAGCGTGCCCGAGGTGGAGGCATGGCTCGCCGACCGGCGCGCCGACCACGGCCTCACCGGCCGCGTCGCGGTGCGGGTGCCGCAGCGCGGCGAGAAGCGGCGCCTCGCCGACTCGGCCGCCGTGAACGCCGCGCACGCGCTGCAGGTGTCGCGCACGAAGCGCACGAGCGACTACGTCACCCGCTCGCAGGCGCTCGCCGACCTGCAGGAGGCGCTCGGCATGGCGGAGGCGCCGCTGCGCATCGAGTGCTTCGACGTGTCGCACCTCGGCGGCACCGGGGTGGTCGCGTCGATGGTCGTGTTCGAGGACGGCCTGCCGCGCAAGGACCAGTACCGCAGGTTCGCGATCGCGCAGACGACCGACGACACCGATTCGATCTTCCAGGTGCTCACCCGCAGGGCGCGGTACCTCGTCGAGGGCGACCCGGACGACACCGGTTCGCGCTTCGCGTACACCCCGCAGCTGCTGCTCGTCGACGGCGGCAGGCCGCAGGTGCAGGCGGCGCGGCGCGCGCTCGACGAGGCCGGGGTGCGCGGGGTCGCGCTCGCCGGCATCGCGAAGCGGCTCGAGGAGCTGTGGCTGCCGGGGGAGGAGTTCCCGGTGATCCTGCCGCGATCGAGCGAGGCGCTCTACCTCGTGCAGCGGCTGCGGGACGAGGCCCACCGGGTCGCGATCGGCTACCAGCGGCAGAAGCGCTCGAGCGCGATCGAGTCGCAGCTCAGCGGCATCCCCGGGCTCGGACCCAATCGCGTGCGGGCGCTGCTGAAGCACTTCGGCTCCGCCAAGCGCGTCCGCGAGGCCGGCCCAGAGCAGCTGCGCGAGGTCGCCGGCGTCGGCCCCGCGCTCGCCGAGGCCATCGCCCGGGCGCTGGGCTCCGAGCCGAGCGAGGCCGATACGATGGAGGGAGCAGCCCAGCGACAGGAACCGGAAGCGTGAACGCCAGAGAGATCGTCATCATCACCGGCATGTCCGGCGCAGGGCGCACGACGGTGGCCAACGCGCTCGAGGATCTCGGCTGGTTCGTCGTCGACAACCTGCCGCCGACCATGCTCCGGGCGCTCGTGCGCACCGCCGGCGCGGCCGCGTCCACCGAGCCGAAGCTCGCGATCGTCGTCGACGTTCGCGGCGGCGCCCTCTTCGACGACGCGAAGCGGTTCGTCGAGATGCTCCGCAACGAGCAGAGCGTGCGCGTGCTCTTCCTCGAGGCGAGCGACGCCGAGCTCGTGCGCCGCTACGAGCAGGTCCGCCGGCCGCACCCGCTGCAGGGCGACGGCACGATCCTCGACGGCATCCGCATGGAGCGCACCCGGCTCGAGCCGCTGCGCGGCATGGCCGACGACCTGCTCGACACGACCGGCCTCAACCCCCACCAGCTGACGACCCGCGTCGGGGAGCGCTTCGCGCCCGGCGGCGAGCTGGAGGTCACCCTCACGGTCATGAGCTTCGGCTTCAAGTACGGCGTCCCGGTCGACGCCGACCTCATCGCCGACATGCGCTTCCTGCCCAACCCGTTCTGGGTGCCGGAGCTGCGCGGTCACGACGGCACCGAGGCCGTCGTCGCCGACTACGTGCTCGAGCAGCGCGGGGCGAGCGAGTTCGCCGACCGCTACCTCGAGGCGCTCGCGCCCGTGGTCGACGGGTTCGCGCGCGAGAACAAGCTGCACGCCGTGCTCGGCGTCGGATGCACCGGCGGGAAGCACCGCTCGGTCGCGATGGCCGAGCACCTGGCGAAGCGCCTCTCCGGCAGGCCCGGACTGCGGGTCGCGGTGAAGCACCGAGACCTGGGGCGCGAATGACGAGAGGAGCAGGCGTGACACTGACCGACGACGTCAAGGAGGAGCTCGCGCGGGTGCGCGTGACGCGACCCCAGACGAAGGCGGCAGAGGTCGCGACCCTGCTGCGGTTCGCCGGAGGGCTCCACGTCATCTCGAGCCGCGTCGCGGTCGAGAGCGAGCTGGACTCGGCGGCCGTCGCGCGCCGGCTCGCGCGCAGCATCCTCGAGCTGTACGGCGTGCGCGCCGAGATCGCGAAGATCTCCTCGTCGTCGAACCGCACGAGCGGCGCGTACCTCGTGCGCGTCATCGCCGAGGGCGAGACGCTCGCGCGGCAGACGGGGCTGATGGATGCGCGACGCCGGCCGGTGCGCGGCCTGCCCAACAAGGTGACCACGGGCTCGCTCGAGGACCTCGCCGGCATCTGGCGGGGTGCCTTCCTGGCGCAGGGGACCCTCTCGGACCCCGGTCGCTCCGCGGCGCTCGAGGTCGCGTGCCCCGGCAACGAGGCCGCGATGGCGCTCGTCGGCGCGGCTGGCCGCCTCGGGGTGCCCGCCAAGTCGCGCGAGGTGCGCGGCGCGCACCGCGTCGTGATCCGCGAGGGCGAGCCGATCTCGCGGATGCTGACGACGATGGGCGCGCACCAGACGGTGCAGGCGTGGGCGGAGCTGCGGCAGCGCCGCGAGGTGCGAGCCACCGCGAACCGGCTCGTGAACTTCGACGACGCGAACCTGCGCCGCAGCGCTCAGGCGGCGGTCGCCGCGTGCGCGCGCATCGAGCGCGCGCTCGAGATCCTCGGACCGGAGGTGCCGGAGCACCTCGCGTACGCCGGTCGGCTGCGCCTCGAGCACCGGGACGCGAGCCTCGACGAGCTGGGCCATCTCGCCGAGCCGACCATGACGAAGGACGCCGTCGCCGGGCGCATCCGCCGCCTGCTGGCCATGGCGGATCGCGCAGCGCAGGACCGGGGGATCCCCGACACCGAGGCGGCCGTCCCTGACGACATCGACGACTGACGCGGCGCCCTGCCAGCGGCAAGATGCGGTGGCTAGGATCGGATCGACCCACCGGCGCGGGACCCGCGCCAGAGAGGAGAGCCAGCCATGGCCGTCTACACCCTTCCTGAGCTGCCGTACGACTACGCGGCGCTCGAGCCCCACATCTCCGCGAAGATCATGGAGCTCCACCACGACAAGCACCACAAGACGTACGTGGACGGCGCGAACACCGCGCTCGAGAAGCTGGAGGCCGCCCGCGACGCGGACGACTTCGGTGCCGTGAACAAGCTCGAGAAGGACCTCGCGTTCCACCTCGGCGGACACACGAACCACACCGTCTTCTGGAACAACCTGTCGGGCGACGGCGGCGGTGAGCCGGAGGGCGAGCTGCAGGCCGCGATCGCCGAGCACTTCGGC